>NZ_JAMYSA010000047.1:0-49001 GCF_040321735.1 Mesorhizobium sp. M0293 | reverse complement strand
CCCGCCCGCCCTTACGGGGCCTGGGGCCCGCCCCCCCACCCCAGGTTCCCCCCCCGCCGCCCAATGGTGGCGGTTGGTGGGGGGGCCGGGGGGCGCAACCGTCCCCGGCCGGGGCGGACCTTCGCCAGCACGCCGCAGCCCACCCCGCAATAGGGGCAGGTGGTCCTCACCTCGCGCGCTTCTTCAATTTCCATGTGTCAGGCCGCGCGGCTCGCCAGCGCTTCCAGCGCAATGAACAGATGCTCGCCCTCGACCCGCACTGGAATGGTCCGCACCGCGCCCTCGTCAGCGCCGAGCGCCTTGCCCGTCTCCAGCGAAATCACCCAATTGTGCAAGGGACAGGTCACGGCCGTGCCATGCACGATGCCCTGGCTGAGCGGTCCGCCCTTGTGCGGGCAATGGTCTTCGATGGCGTAGACCTGATCGTCGGCGGTGCGGAAGACAGCGATTTTCCCCTCGGGCGTAGCGACGCAGCGAGCGCCGCGGCGCGGAATGTCCGTGAGGGAGCCTATCGATACCCAATTCATCATGATCACTCCGCCGCCTGCGCAAAGCCGACCGAGGCCATCGGCCGGAACTCGTGCTTGTCCTTGCCGGACACGCGCTCCGACCATGGATCGACCTGGGCGAATTTCTGGCTGAAGACGAAGCGGTCGTAATAGGCCTTGCGCTTCTCCCCATCGTCCATGATCTGGCGCTTGATCTCGGGAATGCCGACGCGCTTGGCCCATTTGTAGATGCGCTCGAGGTAACGGCCCTGCTCGCGGTACATCTGTGTCAGCGCCACGATATGCTCCAGCGCCTCGTCCTCGGTCTTGACCAGGCCGAGCACTTCGGTGCCCTTGATGTCGAGGCCGGCAGCACCGGCAAAATGGATCTCGTAGCCACTGTCGACGCAGATGACGCCGACATCCTTGCAGGTCGCCTCGGCGCAGTTGCGCGGACAGCCCGACACCGCCATCTTGACCTTGGCCGGGGTCCACGAGCCCCACATGAATTTTTCGATGCGGACGCCAAACCCCGTCGAATCCTGCGTGCCGAAGCGGCACCAGTCGGAGCCGACACAAGTCTTCACGGTGCGCAGGCCCTTGGCATAGGCGTGGCCGGAGACGAAGCCGGCCTGGCCGAGATCGGCCCACACGGCCGGCAGGTCCTCCTTGCGGATGCCGAGCATGTCGATGCGCTGGCCGCCGGTGACCTTGACCATCGGGATCTCGAACTTGTCGACGACGTCGGCGATGGCGCGCAGTTCGGCGGCGTTTGTCACCCCGCCCCACATGCGCGGCACCACCGAATAGGTGCCGTCCTTCTGGATGTTGGCATGGACGCGCTCGTTGATGAAGCGCGACTGGTAGTCGTCGGCATAGTCGTCCGGCCAGTCGCAGACGAGATAGTAGTTGAGCGCCGGCCGGCATTTGGCGCAGCCGCAAGAGGTCTTCCATTCCAGTTCCTGCATGACCGCCGGAATGGTCTTCAGGCTCTTGGCCTTGATCAGCCGGCGCACCTCGTCATGGCCAAGCGTCGTGCAGCCGCACATCGGCTGCACCGCCGCCGGATTGTATTTGTCGCCGATGGTCAGCACCATCAGCTTCTCGACCAGGCCGGTGCAGGAGCCGCAGGAGGCAGATGCCTTGGTATGAGCGCGCACGTCGTCGAGCGAGGTCAGGCCCTTGGCCGTGATCGCGCCCGTGATCTTTCCCTTGCAAACGCCGTTGCAGCCGCAGATTTCCGCATCATCCGGCAAGGCTGCAACGGCCGCCATAGGGTCCAGCGGGGCACCCCCTTGGTAGGACTGGCCGAAGATGAGCGTATCGCGCATCTCCGATATGTCGGTCTGCTTCTTCTTGAGGTCGTTGAACCAGGCACCGTCGGCCGTCTCGCCATAGAGTACGGTGCCGATGATGCGGTCGTCCTTCAGCACCAGCCGCTTGTAGACGCCGGCCGAAGCATCGCGCAGCACGATTTCCTGGCGGTCGTCGCCGTCGGCGAAATCGCCGAGCGAGAACAACTCGATGCCGGTGACCTTGAGCTTGGTCGGCGTGTCCGAATGGACGAAGGCAGCAGCCTCGTCGCCGGCCAATTGGCTGGCGGTGACGCGTGCCATCTCATAGAGCGGCGCGACCAGGCCATAGACCTGGCCACTGACCTCGGCGCACTCACCGAGCGCATAGATGTCGGGATCGTTGCTGCGCATGCCGGCATCGACGACGATGCCGCGATTGACGGCAATGCCGGCTTCCTTGGCGATTGCCGCGTTCGGCCGGATGCCGACCGCCATGACCACCAGCGTCGCCGGAATGATGGTGCCGTCGGCAAGTTCCACCTGCTCGACTTTGCCGTTGCCGGTGATCGCCTGCGTGTTGGCCTTGGTGATGACCTTGATGCCTCGCTGCTCGACGGCGCGCTGCAGGAGATATCCGGCGGCGGGATCGAGCTGCCGCTCCATCAGCGTCGGCATGACATGCAGCACGGTGACGTCCATGCCTTGCGCATTCAGCCCTGCTGCCGCCTCCAGGCCGAGCAGACCGCCGCCGATGACAACGGCCTTGGCCCGCGACTGGGCGGCAAGCATCATCGCCCGGACGTCGTCCAGATCACGATAGGTCAGCACGCCCGGCAGATTGTGGCCGGGCACCGGGATGATGAACGGCACCGAGCCGGTGGCGATGACGAGCTTGTCGTAGGGCTCGGTAACGCCATGATCGGACGTGACGGTCTTGGCCTCCCGGTCGATAGCAACGATCTTGTGGCCCTTGTAGAGGGTGATGTTGTTGGCGATGTACCAGCCATCGCCGTGGATGATGATCTCCTCATAAGCCTTCTCGCCCGACAGAACGGGCGACAGCATGATGCGGTCGTAATTGACGCGCGGCTCGGCGTTGAAGATGGTGACCTGGTAGCGGTCGGGCGCCTTTTCCAGGAGATGCTCCAGCATGCGCCCGGGGGCCATGCCGTTGCCGATGATGACGAGTTTTTCGGTCATATTCCTGATCCGCTCCGGTCTCACTCAGCCGCGTAGGAAAGGGCTGGGGCTTCGGAAGATGCCGCGCGCTCCATCCGCCGAATGCTGAACTGCATCCAGGCAAAGCAAGCGACGACGATGACAAATAGCAGCATGAAGCAGCTCGACCAGACGCCCGTGAGATCGTTGAGCGCGCCGAAGGCAATCGGCAGGACGAAACCGCCGAGCCCGCCGATCATCCCGACAACACCGCCGACTGCGCCAACGCTGCCTGGATAGTAGGCCGGTATGTGCTTGTAGACGGCTGCCTTGCCGAGGCTCATGAAGAAGCCGAGCACGCTTGCGACGGCGATGAAGGCAACCGGCCCGATGGCGAAGTGGAAGGCGATCGGCCCGGTAATGCCGTGCACGATATAATCCGTGGGCGGCAGCGACAGGATCAACGTGGCGATGGACGACACCGCGAAGGTCCAATAGAGCACGGTGCGAGCGCCGATCCGATCGGAAAGCACGCCGCCATAGGCGCGGAAGACACTTGCCGGGATCGAATAGGCTGCGCCGATCATGCCGGTGGTCGCGATGCCGAAGCCGTAGACACCGATCAGGTAGCGCGGCAACCACAGCGACAGTGCTACGAACCCGCCAAAGACGAAGAAGTAGTAGAAGGCGAAGCGCCAGACTTGCACGTTCTTCAGCGGCGCGAATTCCTCCCAGAAGCTTCTCGCCGGTGCCGCCTTGCCGGCGCGGCGCTCGCGGATGACCGGATCGTCGCCGGTGGTAAACCAGAAGACGGCAGCCATGACGACGAGTGCGGCCGCCCAAATCAGCGCGACCGACTGCCAGCCCCAGGAGAGAAGCACGAACGGTGCCAGGAACTTGGTGACCGCGGCCCCGACATTGCCGACACCGAAAATGCCGAGCGCCGTCCCCTGTTTGCCGGCGGGGAAGAAGCGCGAAACATAGGCGACGCCGACTGCGAAGGAGCCGCCGGCGAGCCCGACACCGAGCGCGGCGATCAGCATCTGCCCGTAGGTGTGCGCGAAAGCCAGCAGGAACGTCGCGACCGCCGCCGCAAGCATGGTCGCGGTGTAGACCAGCCGTCCGCCAAAACGGTCCGTCCAGACACCAAGCACCATCCGCACGAGCGAGCCGGTGAGGATAGGCGTGCCGACCAGCAGGCCGAACTCCGTCTCGTTCAGCCCGAGTTCCTGCTTTATGCGCACGCCGATGATTGAAAAGATCGTCCACACCGCGAAGCAGACGGTGAAGGCGATGGTGGACATCACAAGCGCCTGCCGGGGAGCACTGTCCTGGCTGGGCGCGGCTGGGAGATTTGCGGTCAATGTCTGGCTCCGGTTTGCGGCGTGGGAGGCACCGCGGATATTTTGTGGGTGAATCAGCGATGCGGCATCGGTGCGTGCAACGAGACCGGGGGCGCCACGGTCAGGTTCCTGCTTTCGATCTTGGCGCCGACGGGAAACAGCAGGAGTGCCGCGGTGAACAGCGCCGCCGTCAGCGCACTGCTGGCCAGAAAATCGCGGCGCGTGAAGTCCGCGAGGGACGCGCCAGTTCCGATCCGTTTCGTCATCGTCGTCTCCGGTTGGGCGCCGTGTGGGACCAGCGCCGTCGATTGCGTCAAAACAAAAAAAGCCGCCGGTCAGGTCTTCGCGCGCCCGTCCATCCGGGATCGCGTATTAACCTGAGCGGCAGCTTTGCCTGTGGCGCCCGCCATTGGACGCCGTGTCACTTGGCCCTTGCGGACCTGTATTCTGAAAAGCAGGAAGCGTGCCAATTCGACAGCGCTCTAGATTATCGAATGAAATCAATGTGGATCGCAGCCGCGCGACTTTTGACCAAGCCTGGCAGCGGATCAAAGATTAGTCAGAATGCCTTGCACAGCAGCATAATATTTGTGCAATGCGGTAGATTGCCCATTGCCGATGCAGATTGCCAGTTGCCGATGACGACGCGTTTTTCGGTCATGGCCTTACTCCGCGGCTTCGACGAAGCGGTGGCGTTCATAGAGGAACTTCAGCACCGCCTCGCGGCAGCGCAGGAAGGTGCGGTCGGAAGACAGTTCGACTCGGCGGCGCGGCCGCGCCAGCGGCACGGCAAGCACCTCGCCGATGGTCGCCGCCGGGCCGTTGGTCATCATGACGATGCGGTCGGAGAGCAGCACCGCCTCGTCGACATCATGGGTGATCATGATCGTCGTCGAGCCGAGCCTGGAATGGATGTCCATCACCGCGTCCTGCAGATGGGCGCGCGTGAGCGCATCCAGCGCGCCGAACGGCTCGTCGAGCAGCAGGATCTTCGGCTCCATGGCCAGCGCCCGGGCGATGCCGACGCGCTGCTTCATGCCTCCGGAGATTTCCGCCGGACGCTTGTCCTTGGCATGCGCCATCTGCACGAGGTCGAGATTGCGCATGATCCAGTCATGCCGCTCGGCCTTGCTCTTCGAACGGCCGAAGACCTTCGATACCGCCAGATTGATGTTTTCGTAGACGGTCAGCCATGGCAGCAGGCTGTGGTTCTGGAACACAACCGCGCGTTCGGGTCCGGGGCTGTCGACCTCCTTGTCCTCGAGCAGCACGGCGCCGGCGGACACCTTGGTCAACCCGGCGATCAGGTTCAGCAAGGTCGACTTGCCGCAACCGGAATGGCCGATGATGGAGACGAATTCGCCCTTGTCGATGGTCAGCCTGATGTCCTTCAACACCTCGCTGACCTGGTTGCCACGGGCAAAGGATTTGTCGATATGGTCGAGTTTCAGATAGGCAGTCATCGCCCCTCTCCTCACTTTGCCGTTGTGCCGCGGGTGACGAAGGCGCCGACCGCCGCGACCAGGCGGTCGAGGCAGAAGCCGGTGACGCCGATATAGGCGAGCGCGACGATGATGTCGGGCAGCCGCGACGAGTTCCACGCGTCCCAAATGAAGAAGCCGATGCCGACGCCGCCCGTCAGCATTTCGGCGGCGACGATGGCGAGCCAGGACAGGCCGATGCCGATCCTTAGGCCGGTGAAGATGTAGGGCGCAGCGGCCGGCACCATGATCTTGATGAAGAATTCGAACTGGTTGAGCCGCAGGATGCGCGAGACGTTGCGGTAGTCCTCGGGGATGTTGCGCACGCCGACGGCGGTGTTGATGATGATCGGCCAGATCGAGGTGATGAAGATGACGAAGATCGCCGACGGGCTGGAATCGCGAAACGCGGCCAGCGACAGCGGCAGCCAGGCCAGCGGCGGCACCGTGCGCAGAATCTGGAACACCGGGTCGAGGCCGCGCATCGCCCAGATCGACTGGCCGACCAGCGCGCCGAGCGCCACCCCGACAATCGCCGCCATGCCGAAGCCGATGGCAACGCGCTGCAGCGAGATCAGCACGCGCCAGGCGAGCCCGATATCCTGCGGGCCATTGTCGAAGAACGGATGCGCGATCAAATCGTAGGCCTCGTTCCACACCTGGCTCGGCGGCGGCAGGCTCGATGTCGGTGACGAGCAGGCGATCTGCCAGACGACCAGCATGAGGGCGATGACGATGGCCGGCGGCACCAGAGCGCTGGCCAGCTTGCCAGCGATGGCGAGCAGATCGAAGCGCCGCCGCGCCTTGGCGGTGAAGGCGATGACCTCCGCCGGTTTCGCGGGGAACGCCTTCACCTTTGTGTCCTCGATAGTCTGGATCGACATGTCTGGGAAAAACTCCGTGGTCGGGATTTGCGACAAGCGGCGAGAGCGCCGCTTGCGCAGGGAGGCGACAAACGGCGCAATGCGCCGTCTGCGGCGGTCAAGCCGAGGCCTTGATCTTCAGGCTGTCGAGATAGGCGGACGGGTTGGCCGGATCGAAGATCTTGCCGTCGAAGAAGGTCTCGACGCCGCGCGACGACGACGCCGGGATGTCGGCTGCCGCCACACCAAGATCCTTGGCCGCCTCGCGCCATAGATCCTCGCGGTTGACCTGATCGACCAGCGCCTTGATGTCGGTGGTCGGCGCGAACTTGCCCCAACGTATGTTCTCGGCGAGGAACCATGAATCGTGGCTCTTGAACGGATAGGAGACGCCGCCCTTCCAGAACTTCATGTAGAGGTCGGTGCCGTTGGCGACGCGGCCATTGCCGTAGTTGATATCGCCCTTGAGGCGACCGATGATGTCGGCGACAGGCACGTTCATCCATTGCCGCTTGCCGATGATGGCGGCCATCTCGTTCTTGTTTTCCTTGGCCTCGCACCATTGCTGGGCTTCCATAACGGCCATCAGGATCGCCTTGGTGGCGTTCGGGTATTTCTCGATGAATTCGGCGCGCAGGCCGAGCGCCTTTTCCGGATGGCCCTTCCACAGTTCGCCCGTGGTGGCCGCGGTGAAGCCGACGCCCTGATGGACCAGTTGCTCGTTCCACGGCTCGCCGACGCAGAACACGTCCATATTGCCGACCTTCATGTTGGCCACCATCTGCGGCGGCGGCACCACGATGGTCGAAACGTCCTTGTCGGGATCGATGCCGCCGGCGGCCAGCCAGTAGCGCAGCCACAAATCATGGGTACCGCCCGGGAAGGTCATGGCGGCCTTGATCTCCTTGCCGGCGGCCTTCTTGGCGGCGAAGGCGTCCTTCAGCTTCGAGGCATCGAGGCCGACACCGGTGCCGGCATATTCCTGCGCGACCGAAATGCCCTGGCAGTCGTAATTAAGCCGCGCCACGATCGCCATCGGCATCGGCTGGTTGTTCTGCGTCACCTTGCCGGTGTGCATGAGGTAGGGCAGCGGCGTCAGGATATGGGCGCCGTCGATGCCATTGGCCGCACCGCCGAGCATCAGATTGTCGCGCGTCGCGCCCCAGGAGGCTTGTTTGAGCACCTCGACATCGGGCATGCCGAACTTGGCGAACAATCCTTTCTCCTTGGCGATCATCAGCGGTGCTGCATCGGTCAGCGCGATGAAGCCGAGCTTGGCGCCGGTGACCTCCGGAGTGGCGGTCGCCGCATAGGCGCCGGAGGGCAGCAGAGCACGCGCGGCCACCAGGGTTGCCGCGGTGGCAGCACTTGCCATCAGGAAATTGCGGCGAGTCATTCCCTCGAGAGGGGCTTCGGTCTTGATGCGTTTCGTCATCATCGTCTCCCGTTGGGCACTGCTTGGGTTCAGCGCCGTCGATTGCGTGTTCGATCAAAACAAAAAAGCCGCCGGCCAGGCCGCGCGCGTCCGTCCATCCGGGATCGCGTGTTGACCTAAGCGGCAGCTTTGCCTGTAGCGCCCGCCATTGGACGCCTGTTCCGTGACCCCGAGAAGAGTCTGCTTATTGCAAAGCAGGAACCATGCCAGTTTTGGAATGAATGACAAACATCAATGAGATCAAGCAGATGACACAATCGTCGGCGCGCCGGCCCGCCGGGCGAGCAAGCCAAAGATTGTTCATCAGCGCAGGTGCACGCACAACTTTTGTGCAATGCACAAGAATGGCGCGGAAATGATCAGGCTTCGGTGCGCGCCAATTTCTGATTGGCAATGTAGGCGTCGATCTCGACGGGATCGAAGATTTGGCCGTCGAAGAACCCGTCTGGGCCGAGCACCAGGCCGGCACCTGTCGCGCCGACCGCGGTCGCTGCCTTGAGCGCGCCCTCGACCTTCGAATTGGCGCCGGGAAGTGCCACGCCAAGCGGCTTCAGCGCCGAGCGGTAGAGGTCGGGACGGTAGCAGTCGCGGGCGATGGCAAGGTTTTCCGGCGTGTGCGCCACATGCCCCCAGCGCACCATCTGCGTGTAGAACCACAGCGCATGGCTCTTCCACGGAAAGTTCGCCGCCTTGTCGAAAGGCAGGAAGAAGTCGTCGATATCCAACTCCGCCACGCCACCCAATTGCAGATGGCCGGTCAGGATCGGCATCTGCATCGCAGGCGGCAGGCCGAGGAAGCCGGCCTGCGCCATCACGGCGGCCAACTCGCCATGGTTGGCCGGATCCTGGCACCAGCGCGCCGAGTGATGCAGCGCGCGCAGCAGTGCCGCCAATGCCTCGGGGTTCTCGTCCGCCCAGGCCTTGCGCACGCCGATCACCTTCTCCGGGCTGTTGCGCCATATCTGCGCCTTGACGGTGACGATATGACCGGTGCCGGCGACAACCGAGGCGCTGTTCCAGGGTTCGCCGACGCAATAGCCGTCGATCCGCCCAGTGGCCAGCGCATCGGCCATGAAGGGCGGCGGCACGATAACGATCTCGATCCCGCGGCTGGGGTCGATGCCGCAAGCCGCGAGCCAGTAGCGCAGTTCGTAATTGTGCCCGGAATGGGGATGCACGACTGCGAAGCGCAGCGGGTCGTGACCGGCCACCGCCCGCTCGCGGATAAGCGCGCCAAGTGCGGCACCTGCGCGCGCCGGGTCGAGATCGGGTTCCGCGCCGTGCGCCATCATGCCGGCCCAGACAGCGTTGGAGATGGTGACGCAATTGCCACCGAGGCCGAGCGAGAACGGCACGATGGTCTCAGAAGCAAGCGGCGTCAGCCCGAGATTGCAGGCGAGCGGCATCGGTCCCAGCATGTGCGCGAGATGGAAGTGGCCGATGGCGATGCGGTCGCGGATGTTGGCCCAGGATGTCTCTCGGTGCAGCGTGAGATCGACGCCTTCCCGTTCGGCAAAGCCAAGCTCGCCGGCCGCGACCAGCACGGCGCTGTCGAAAAGCGGCATGAAGCCGGCGGTGATCTGGTGCTCGGCGCCCATCGTCATTCGTCCTCCGCCGATCCCAGCAGCCCGGCGGCGGTCACCAGGCTCTGGGCGATATCGCCGATCTTGCGGTTCTGGTTCATCGCCGTCTTGCGCAGCAGCGTGTAGGCGGCCTCTTCGGAGAGGCCACGCGACTTCATCAGGATGCCCTTGGCGCGATCGATCACCTTGCGGCTCTCGAGTTCGCCACGAACCTCTTCCAGTTCGCGCGCCATGCGTGAAAAGGCGTTGAAGCGGCTCACCGCCATGTCGAGGATCGGCTTGACGCGCTCTTGCCGCAGCCCGTCGACGACATAGGCCGAAACGCCGGCATCGACCGCCGCCTCGATCGAGGCCTGGTCGGAGCGGTCGACGAACATGGCGATCGGCCGCTTCACCGCGCGCGACAGCTGGAACATGTTTTCCAGCATGTCGCGGTTCGGATTTTCAAGATCGATGACGATGACGTCAGGCTCGATCTCGGCGATCCGCCGCGCAATGCCGGTCACGTCATGGATGACGGTGACCCGCTCATGGCCGGCCTCGCGCAACCCCGCCTCGATGATCGCGGCGCGGATGCGGTTTTCGTCGATCACCAGGACGGCGAGTGCGGTTCGGACCATGCCTGTATTGTGACCAAGCGAAAGAATTGTGCAATGCGGTATAGTTGAACAATCGCGACATTCGCTGATCGCGACGCAGGCGCCTATTCCGCCGCCAGCGCCGTGACCTCGCGACGGAAGGGCAGTGCGTCGCCGATATCGGCTTCATCCAGCTCGCGGGCGAAGCGGTGGCCGGCGTAGGTAGCCCAGGCGATCGGGCCCGGCGCCTCGGCATCGCCGATGACCTTGATCGAGCGGATGCCGCTGTCGGCCCATTCGTCCCGCCGCGCCTTCAGCTCGTGCCAGACGCCATCGTCCTGTTGGCGCGACGCCACCAGCACCACAGCGTCCGCGGCGATGTCACGTTGGTTGCCCGTATAAGCGCAGGCCGTGGCAACGCCGCCCGGCACGATGCGCGTCACGGTCCGGTTCAGCACGATCTCGACGCCGAGCTCGGCCAGCCGGCGATGGATGGCACCCTGCTCCAGCGTGTTGCGGGTCCAGTCGGAGACATAGGCCGATGGCGTCACCAGCGTCACCTTCGCGCCCTGGCGCGCCATCAGCTCGGCCAGAACGCCACCCATATAATAGTGGTCGTCGTCGAACAGCACGACGCTGCCGATCGGCACATTGCCACCCATCAAATCGTCCGGCGTGTAGACCGGCATGGCCGGGTCCACCGGCATCGGCACGACATGCGCGCGCGCCACGCCGTCACGGCGCCATGTCGAGCCGGTGGCGATGGCAATGTTTTGAAAGCCGAAGGCGAGGATGTCCTGCGCCGACAGCCGGCTTTCGAAATAGACGTCGACATTGGACATCTGGCTGAGCTGGTACTGGCGATAGTCGCGCACGCGGCCCCATGCCGAGAGACCAGGCAAGCGGCATTCGCGCGCCACGCGGCCGCCGAGCTCGGTGCCGGCTTCGGCGACGGCCACCTGATAGCCGCGCAGGCCGAGCGCGCGGGCGGCCTCCAGCCCGGCGGGGCCGGCGCCGACGATCAGCACGCTGTCGCTGTCGCCCTTGGGCTGCATGCGTTCGGGATGCCAGCCCTTGCGCCACTCCTCCATGAAAGTCGGATTCTGCGTGCAGCGCGAGATCGACATGGTCATGTCGCCGGTGATGCAGATGTTGCAGCCGATGCATTCGCGAATGTCTTCAATTCTGCCCTCCTCCACCTTCTTCGGCAGGAAGGGATCGGCTATCGACGGACGCGCGCAGCCGATGAAATCAAGCGTGCCGGACTTGATCATCTTCACCATCACGTCCGGCGACGTGAAGCGCCCGACGCCGACGACCGGCTTCGAGGTCAGCTTCTTGATGCCGGACACCAGGCTCTCCTGCGCGCCCTCCTCCTTGAACCGCGACGGCCCGGAGCAGTCCTCCCAAGCGCCATGCGCCAGGTCCCAGAGGTCGGGCAGGTCGGCATGCATCTCGATCATGTCGCGCACTTCGGAATTGGCGAAGCCAAGCTTGCCGATCATCTCGTCCAGCGACAGCCGCAGCGTCAGGCCGCAGGTGTCGCCGATGGCATCCCTGCCCTCTTCGATCAGCTCGCGCATCAGCCGCGAGCGGTTTTCCAGCGAGCCGCCATATTCGTCACTGCGCTGGTTGGTGGCGGTGGACAGGAAGTGCTGGATGATGCCGAAGCCATGCGCGCCGTAGAGGCAGACTAGGTCGAAGCCCGCCAGTTTGGCACGCTTGAAGGCATTGCGGTGCCAGCGGCGCAGATCGCGGATATCCTGCTTGTCCATGGCGCGCGCCTGCACCGGATCGTTGGTGAAGGTGCGGATCGGCATGGCCGACGGCCCGCGCGGCACTTCCTTGGTGTAGAGGTTGGGACCGTTGATGCCTGAATAGGCCAGCTGGATGCCGGCCAGAGCGCCATGCTGGTGCATGGCCTTGGCCATCTTCGCCAGGGCCGGGATATCGGCGTCGTCCCACAGCCTGAGTTCGATGAAGGGTGTGATCTCCGACGTATGGTGCATCTCGGTCTGCTCGGTGAAGATGACGCCCCAGCCGCCTTCCGATTTGATGCGGCGCATCTCGGCCGCCGCGGACGGATCGCGATAGCCGCCGCCATTGCAATGCGGAACCTGATAGAAGCGGTTCTTGGCGGTCACAGGACCGATCTTCACGGGCTCGAACAGAATGTCGTAGCGAGGATCGCGCATGGAACTTGCCTTCCTTCCAGCTTGGCATTGCAGCATGCCCGACAATGGTTTCGAGCCAAAGCGCAAGCCAGCCAGCCCAGTGGGTTGATTCCGTGTAGCTACTCATAGGTTGCGGCAAGCGCTGGAAAACAACAGATTTCTTGTGTGTCGATTAGGCCGCGCCTAATCGCATCTGCCTGGATTAGCATCCGGTGAATCCCGGCTGAGCCAAATGCGACTTCAAGGCCGCCGCCACGCGATGCTAGAAGTGCCGACGGCTAACGAGACATAAGACGCATGGACAGCATCCAGATCCTTGAAAGGCTGATCGCATTCCCGACAGTGAGCCGCGACTCGAACCTCGACCTCATCGGCTACGTGGCGGACCTGTTGGACGCGCATGGCATTGCGTGCCAGATCATCCGAAGCGAGGACGGCCATATGGCCAACCTCTTTGCCACCATCGGGCCGGCCGACGCTTCCGGCATCATGCTGTCGGGCCACACCGACGTCGTTCCCATCGACGGCCAGGCCTGGACGCTGCCGCCCTTCGAGATGACGAAACGCGACGGCAAGCTTTACGGACGCGGTGCGGCAGACATGAAGGGTTTTGTGGCCTGCGCGCTCGCCGCATGTCTCAAGGCCTCGACAATGACGCTACGCACGCCGCTGCACCTGGCACTGTCCTACGACGAGGAGATAGGCTGCATCGGTGTGCGCAGCCTGATCGACATGCTGCGAGCGGCCCCGCAACGGCCGTTGCTATGCATTGTCGGCGAGCCGACCGACATGCAAGTGGCGACGGGGCACAAGGGCAAGCTTGCCGCACGCGCCATCTGCAAGGGCCGCGAGGGACATTCGGCGCTCGCCCCGCTGGCGCTCAACGCCATCCATCTCGGCTGCGACTTCGTCGCTGCCCTGCGCCACGAGCAGGACCGGCTGGTGCGCGATGGCGCCAGCGACGGCGACTACGACATTGCCTACACAACGGTCCACGCGGGCAAGATCAACGCCGGCGTGGCGCTGAACATCGTACCGAACCTCTGCCAGGTCGACTTCGAGATCCGCAATGTCGCGGCTGATGATCCGCACGAGATTCTCGACCGCCTGCGGGCGCAGGCCGCGCGCATTGCCCTCGAAGCCTCGACCATCGCGCCCGAGGCGGCGATCGACATCGACATCACCAACACCTATCCCGGTCTGGACACGCCAACCAGTTCGCAGGCCGTCGCTTTCGTCAAATCGCTGACCGGCGCCAACAACACCATCAAGGTTGCCTTCGGCACGGAGGGCGGCCTGTTCAGCCGCGATCTCGGCACGCCGACGGTCGTCTGCGGACCGGGATCGATGGCGCAAGGGCATAAGCCGGACGAATTCGTCAGCGTCGAGCAGATGCACCGCTGCGACGACATGCTGGAGAAATTGCTGCAGCGGCTTGCCGGCCAGCAGCTTCATCTGGCGTGACGGACAGCTGTGGGTTCCGCTGAATCGCCGAACTGAGCGCTACTTCTGGGGAAATGCCGCCTGGCCGACGGCCCGCTCGGCGCCGAACACGCCTTGCTCGACGACAAAATGCCGGCAGTGGTCGATGAACGCCTGGACGGTTTGCGTGCGATGTTCGGAGCTGGGCAAGGCGACGCCCATGGTCAGGGGCCTGAGGTCGCCGTCCAGCGGCACGAAGACGAGCGGCTTGCCATCCGGCGCCAGCGTGTTGAGCGGCCGCATATTGGCGATGCCGTAGCCGAAGCCGTTCGCCACCATGGAACGCATGACGGCGATGTCGCCGGTGCGCTCGGCAATGTTGGGCCGGATTCCGCGCTGGTGGAACGCCGACAGGAAATATTCGCGGCTGAACGGCAGGTCGAGCAGCACCATCGGCTCGTCTGCTAGTTCCTCGGTCGTGATCGACGCCTTTGCCGCGAAGCGATGCCCCGCCGGCAGCATGACATAGGCCGGCACCAGCATCAGCGGCTCGAAGGTCATGTCCTGCGACAGTTCGAGATCGTAGGTCAGGGCCAGGTCGATTTCGCCGCGTTGCAGCATCTCCAGCAACTGCCCCTGATTGCGCTCGAACTGCCGCACGCGCACATCGGGATAGGCGCGCTCGAACCGCATGCGCAAAGCCGGCAGGACAATTTGCGCGAACGTCAGCAGGCAGCCTACCGCCAGCGGGCCGCGCACCTTTTCGGCAAAATCGCCGGCGACGTCATGCAGGGCGTCGGCATCGTTCAGCAGCCGGGCGGCTTCCTTCAGGAAGACGCGGCCGCCAGCCGTGAGCGAGAGGCCATGCGAATGCTTGCGGACAAAAAGCTGGACGCCGAACTCGGTTTCCAGCTGGGCGATGGAGGCTGAAATCGATGGCGGCGATACATTGACCTGTTCGGCCGCTTTGGCGATGGAACCCGCCTCGCCCACGGCGACGAAATATTCCAGCTGTCTGAGCGTGAAGCGTAGCGGCATGGCTGGCTATGTTGCCGGTTTGGGTGCTTCGATCAAGCCTTGGCACCCATCAGTATTTGATCCACGTCGTCTTGAGCGCGGTGTACTTGTCGAGCGCATGCAGCGACAGGTCGCGGCCGAAGCCGGATTGCTTGAAGCCGCCGAACGGCGTCATCGGGCTCAGCGCGTCGACCGTGTTGACGGAAACCGTGCCGGCATGGAGGCGGCTGGCGATGCGATGCGCCCGCGACAGGCTGTCGGTCCACAGCGATGCGGCCAGCCCGTATGGGCTGTCATTGGCAATACGGATCGCCTCCGCCTCGTCGTCGAAGGCGACGACCGAAAGCACCGGCCCGAAGATCTCGTCGCGGGCAATCGGATCGGCAGGCGCGACATCGTCTAAGATGGTGGGCTGGACAAAGCTGCCGCGCCCGTTGACCGTGACCAGATCGCCGCCCGCGACCAGGCGCGCGGTCTTCTTGCCGGCCTCGACGAACCGCATGACATTGGCCGCATGGCGGTTATCGACCATCGCGCCCATTTTCGAAGCCGGATCGAGCGGATCGCCGGGCTGCATGGCCGCCGCACGCTGCACCAGTTTCTCCATCAGGGCATCCTTGATGCCGCGTTCTACGAGCAGGCGGGAATTGGCCGAACAGACCTCGCCCTGGTTGAAGAAGATGCCGAAGGCCGTCATATCGGCCGCCGCATCGAGATCGTTGCAGTCGGCAAAGACGAGATTGGGACTCTTGCCGCCGGTCTCCAGCCAGACCTGCTTCATGTTCGACTGCCCGGAGTACTGCAGGAACATCTTGCCGACGGCGGTCGAGCCGGTGAAAGCGAGGCAATCGACATCCATGTGGCGGCCAAGCGCCTGGCCGGCGGTTTCGCCAAGGCCCGGCACCACATTGAGCACGCCAGCCGGCAGGCCCGCTTCAACAGCCAGTTCCGCCAGAAGCAGGGCCGACAGAGGCGACTGCTCGGCGGGTTTCAGCACCACCGAATTGCCCGCCGCCAGCGCCGGCGCGCACTTCCATGTCGCCATGTCGAGCGGAAAATTCCACGGCACCACCGCGCCGACCACGCCAAGCGGCTCGCGCCGAACCAGCACCAGATCGCCCTCGCCGGTCGGCGCCACTTCGCCATAGATCTTGTCGATGGCCTCGCCATACCATTGGAAGATCGCGGCCGATCCGGGCACGTCGACCGAGGCTGCATCCTTGACGAGTTTGCCCATGTCGAGCGATTCAAGCAGGGCCAGCTCATGCAGGCTTTCGCGCAGCAATTGCGCCAGCCGCAGCAAGACTTCCTTGCGGTGCGCCGGGCTGGTCCGCGACCAGACACCGGCATTGAAGCTGCGCCGTGCGGCGGCAACCGCCAGGTCGATATCTTCCTCGCCACAGGACGCCACCTCGGCCAGCACCTCGCCGGTTGCCGGATTGACGCTGGCGAAGGTTCGGCCCGAGCGCGCCGCAACCGTCTTGCCGTCGATGAACGCCTTGTCGCGAAACCGGAGCGCGGACGCCTTGCCGATCCAGTCCTTGTGGCTGAGCTCGCTCATCTCAGGTGATCCCTGTCTTGACTATTCATCGCCCGGCACGCCGTAGCTCGGCGCATCGGATGGATTGATCGCGCGGGTCACATAGGCGTCGAGCTGAGGCTTGTAGAGTTCCCACAGCGCAGCCAATTGCTCGATCGGGCAGTCGTCGGTCCAGTCGCAGCGCAGATCGGCGACCGGCCACGCAACCTCGCGCACCAGCTTCAAACCGGCGGAATGGACAGGGCCGGCCTCGCCGCCGGCTTTCAGCGCGGCGCGCATGGTCGCGATGAGGCGGTCGCCCAGATGCCCTTCCGATGCCAGGAAGGCCTCGACCATGGTTTGCGGCACGCCGTCATGGGCCAGCATGTTGCCGCCGCAGGCGACATTTTCCGCACGCGCCTCCGCCCAGATGCCAAGTGCCTTCGGCCCGGAATGAATCGCGGTCGTTCCGGCGGCATCGACCGCCAGCACCTGCCGGTATTCGGGATAAGCGCCGGTGCGCTTCAGGATGGCAACCGCTTCGGCGGCCGAAGCGCCGCGCGCCAGCAATTCGAGGCCCCGCAGCCCCAGCCTCGGATCGGTGACGTTCTGGCTGGCAATAGCGCCGACGCCTGCCTGCGCATAGGCGCAGCGCGCCGCCACAGCCGGCGACGAAGAGGATACCGCGACCCCGAACATGCCGGTGCGCGCGCACCGTGCGACAATGGAAAAGGTCATCGCCTTTAATCCTGGATGATCGAGTTATGATCGTCCGGAATGACGGCGGTGCCGTCGATCTCGACCAGCCAGTCCGGCCGCGCCAGGGCCTGCACCACGAGACCGGTCGAGACCGGATACACGCCTTTGATGTATTCGCCCATGGTGCGGTAAACCGCCTCGCGATGGCGCACATCGGTGATGTAGACGACCACCTTGACTAGGTGCTCCATGGTGCCGCCGCACTCCTCGATCAGCTGGCGGATGTTCTGCATGACCTTGTGCGTCTGCTCGACGGGATCGTGGCTGTCGATATTCCTGGCCGTGTCGAGATCCTGCGGACACTGGCCACGCAGATAGACGGTCCTGCCGCCACGCGTAACAACCGCCTGGCACAGATCATTGTCGAGTTTCTGCTCGGGATAGGTGTCTTTGGTGTTGAACTTGCGAATTCTTGTATGCGCCATCTTGGTCTCCGTCGGATCAGGCTCGAGGACATCCGGCTCAGTTGCCGTTTCTATGCCACCTTGGTCTCGCGCTTCGCGGACGCATGGTAGGCGAGATACTTGCGCTGCGTGGAAATATGGTCGGCGACATGTTGGGCGTCGTGCCAGACGCCCCAGATGAAGCTCGATCCCCTGCGCGATTGCCACGGCAGTCCGAGGAAATAGATACCGGGCTCGGTCGACACGCCGCGCTGGTGCCTGGGCTTGCCCTTTTCGTCGAACACATCGACCTTCAGCCAGTTGTAGTCGACGGTGAATCCCGTCGCCCAGATGATCGAACCTATTCCGGCTTCAGCCAGGTTCAGCTTGAGAATGGGATCGGTCATGCATTGTGGGTCCGGCCCGATCTTGCGGGCCTCGGGCTCTTCGGGAAGGTCGAGGCCGTTGCGGGCGACATAGGCGTCGGCCTCGTCCAGCACCGAAATGTAGTTTGCATCGCCGCGAGCGATATTTTTGGCCAGATCGGGTGCGAAGGCCATGACACCGTCCTTGTAGGATTCCGTCCGGCCGACCAGCGTCATCCCTTGCCCTGCAAGGCGCCGGAAGTCGATCGTCTGGCCGCCACGCGCACCGCTGACAGCAATGGTGACATGTTCGGTGCCGGGTGCAGGCGCCTGGGCGTCCCACTTGCCCAAAACCCCCAGCCACCAGCAGAAGTCACGCTCGCGATAGGCCCGCGGCGGTCGATCGTGCGGCCCGACCGAGAGAAAGACACGCCGTCCGGCCCGCTGGAGTTCGTCGGCGATCTGCACCCCCGAAGACCCCGAACCGACCACCAGCACTGCCCCTTCGGGCAGCTGGCCGGGATTGCGATAGGCGCTGGAATGGATCTGCATCGGTCCGGCATCCCCGGGAACGACCGCCGGGATGACGGGATGCTGGAAAGCGCCGGTGGCGGCAACCACGCTCCTGGCCTCGATCGTGCCATCCGAGGTTTCGACCTGGAAGCCGGGACGGCCGACAAGTCTTTGTACTTTCCTGACCTCCACGCCGCAACGGATGGGGGCAGCAATCATGTCGGCGTAAGCGACAAAATAATCCGCGACCTTCTCCTTGGCGACAAAGGTGTCGGGACCGGCATCCGGAAATTCCATGCCCGGAAACCGGTCATGCCAGGCCGGACCATTGGCAACCAGCGAGTCCCATCTTTCGGAGCGCCAGCGTTCGGCAATGCGGCTCCGCTCGAGCACGAGATGGGGCACGCCGCACTTGCTCAGATGCTCGCTCATGGCCAACCCAGCCTGGCCGCCGCCAACAACAAGCGTGTCTACTGTTTCGACTGGCATTTCAGCGGCCCTTTCTGGCTCTCCCCGAGAGTTTCTGCGGATGCGGCGGAGTTCTGATCGTTGGTTTACTGGAGGGACCGGACAGCGAAAATTACGATTTCATGTGGCAGTGGTTAGCTTGTCCCTAAATGCCGGGAAGCATGACCGAAGATGTGGAGCGCAGGGCATGGATATCGCAGTCGGAGAGACGCAATGGGGCGGTTCAGAGATAAAGGCTTCTGGCCGCCTTGGATGAGAGCAGCTCCTTTGCCGGCCCCTCCTGAGCGACCTTGCCCTTGACCAGGACATAGCCGCGATCGGCGATGCCCAGCCCCATTTCCGCGTTCTGTTCGATCAACAGGATGGTCGTGCCGCGGCGGTGAATCTCCCGGGTGATCTCGAAATACTCGCCGATGAGCTTGGGCGAGAGACCGAGCGAGGGTTCGTCCATGATTACCAGCTTTGGTTCGCCGATCAGCGCGCGCGCCAGTGCGACCATCGCCTGTTCGCCGCCCGACAGAGTGCCGGCGACCTGGCGCAGGCGCTCCTGGATGCGCGGGAACAGTTTGCACATCTTGTCCAGCTGCTCCGCGAAGTTGGGCCCTCGGCCCGACACCGCGTCATAGCCCAGGCGCAAATTCTCGCTCACGGTCAGGCCGGGGAACAGCCGGCGCCCTTCCGGAACAAGGCCGACACCGAGCGACGCCAGGTTTTCCGTGCCTAACGTCGCCATGTCCCGGCCCATCACCTCGACCTTGCCGCGCTGCGCCCGCACGACGCCGCAGACGGTCATGAAGGTGGTCGTCTTGCCGGCGCCATTCGGCCCGAGCAGGCAGACCAGTTCGCCGGCATGCACGCTCATCGCCACACCGCGCAGCATCGGCACGGCACCATAGGAGGTATCGACACCCTTCAGCTCAAGCATGGGCGACCGCCTTCCCGAGATAGGCTTCCTGGACGCGTGGGTCGGCGCGCACCGCCGCGAAGTCGCCCTCGGCAATCTTGCTGCCATAGTCGATGCAAGTGACATGGTGCGGGAAAGCCTCAACCACCCGCATGTCGTGCTCAATCAGCACCACCGACAATTCGGGGTTCTGCGCGCGCAGCCGCGCAATGTCGGCCACCAGCGCGTCGGTTTCCGTGTCGTCCATGCCGACCGACGGCTCGTCGAGCAGCAACAGCTTTGGCTGCGAGGCGAGCGCGCGGGCGATTTCCAGCCGCCGCCTGTCGGCCTGCGCCAGCGTGCCCGCCGGCCGGTAGCGTTGTTCGAACAGGTCGCCCGAACCGAGCTTGAGCAGGGTTTCGGCCTTTTCCACGCAGGCCGCCATCTCGCGGCGCGACGCGCCAGGCCGAAACAGCGCGGTCAGCACGCCGGTCCTGGTGCGGGTGTGCATACCGATGATGACATTGTCGAGGACGCTGAGGTCCGAGAACAGCCGCGACGACTGGAAGGTGCGGGCAATGCCGCGGTCGACGACTTCGTAGGACGGGCGGCCGGTGATCTCGGCGCCGTCGAAGGTCACCCGGCCGGAGGTCGGCCGGTAGACGCCGGTCACGACATTGAACAGCGTCGACTTGCCGGCGCCGTTCGGACCGATGACGGCGAGCACCGCGCCCTTGTCGATCGACAGGCTGACATCGTTGAGCGCGACTAGGCCGCCGAAGCGCATCGTCAAATTCTCGACCTTGAGAAGCGCGCTCACAACTCGCCTCCGTAGCGCCGCATGCGTTGCGGGAACAGACCCTGCGGCCGGATCATCAGGAAGCCGATGATGACGACGCCGAAGAACAGCAGGCGGTAGTCGGCGAAGGCGCGCAGTTTTTCGGGCAGGATGGTCAGCAGGAACGCACCGAC
This sequence comes from Mesorhizobium sp. M0293, assembly GCF_040321735.1. Classification (NCBI taxonomy): domain Bacteria; kingdom Pseudomonadati; phylum Pseudomonadota; class Alphaproteobacteria; order Hyphomicrobiales; family Phyllobacteriaceae; genus Mesorhizobium; species Mesorhizobium sp. M0293. The sequence goes on along the minus strand of NZ_JAMYSA010000047.1, from coordinate 28,302 downwards.
GATGACGCCGAAAATATTGTCCATGCCGCCGACGATGACCATGGTCATGATGGTGACCGAGACCAGGAAGGTGAAATTGTCGGGAGAAATGTAGGAGACGTAGAAGGCGTAGATCGTGCCGGCGAAGGCGGCGAGAAAGGCGTCGACCGCGAACGCCAGCACCTTGAACCACGCCACATTGATGCCTTGCGCCTTGGCCGCGATCTCGTCGGCGCGCAGCGCGTTCCAGGCCAGCCCGATACGCGAGCCGTGCAGCCGATGCGCCGTGACGATGGCGACGACGACCAATGCGGCTGACAGATAGTAAAAGTTCGCCTGGCTCGGCAGCTTCCAGCCGAAGATCACCAGCGGATCGGCGAAGGAATGGCCGAACAGACTGGGCGCCGGAATGCCGACCAGTCCGTTGGGTCCGCCGGTCCAGCTCAAATTGTTCAACAATTGCTGAACCACGACACCGAAGGCGATGGTGACAAGCGCCAGATAGGTGTCACGCGTGCGCATCGACGGAATGCCGATGATGAAACCGAACAGGGTTGCCGCCAGCGCCGCGACCGGCAGCGTCAGCCAGAAGCTGACGCCGAAATTGATCGCCAGCAGTGCCGACACATAGGCGCCGATGCCATAGGAAGCGCCGGTAGCGAAGTTCGGGATGTTGGCGCTGCCGAGCTGGAAATTGAGCGCCAGCGCCAGCACCGCATAGAGCTCGGCGACGATCAGCAGATGCAGGATGTAGGTGTTCGAGCCGACGAAGAACGGGAACGCCAGGACGATGACCGCAGCGGTGACCATCGCCACGAGGGGAACGCGGGCAAAGCTCGCCAACGCGTAGTCGGCAATCCAAGGCAGCCTCTGCAAGAGGTAAAAGCCAAGGCCGAGCAAAGCCAGCAGACCGACCACCTGCCAGCCGCCGTCGACCCTGAGGATGACGTACAGGAAAGCCGCCCCGATGAGCTGCGAGGCGATGGCGAAGGCCGAGGCCGCCGCTATGCCCGGCGCGTCAGATGAAGCACGACGCTGCATGCTAGACTTTCTCCATGACGGTGCGCCCAAGCAGGCCGGCAGGGCGGAAGATGAGCACGGCGATGACCAGCAGGAAGACGAAGACCAGCCGGTAGGAAGCGCCGTCTGGCACGAATGTCTGCGCCAGCACCTCGATGCCGGCGATGATCAATCCGCCCAGTATGGCCCCCGGCATCGAGCCGAGGCCGCCGATCACCGCGGCGGAAAAGCCGAGCAGGCCGGCCATGACGCCGAAGTCGAACCGGGTCACGCCGGCATAGCTTGCGAACAGAAGGCCGGCGATGGCGCCGATCGCTGACGCAATGAAGAACGTCGCCCGGAAGACGCGCGCATCGCGGATGCCCATCATGCGCGCCACGACTCGGTCCTCCGAGGCCGCCCGGATGCGCAGGCCAAGCGGCGTCATGCGCAGGAAGACAAACAGCATGGCAACCAGTGCGACGGTGAGCACCACCACCAGCAGCGCGAACCAGCTGATGGCCACGCCGGAGATTTCGAAAGCCATGCCCGACACCAGACGTGGGAAAGCATGCGGGTTCGATCCCTGCGGATAGAGATGGCGGATCAGTTCGCGAATGACGATGCCGAGCGCCACCGTCGCCACCAGCGCCATCATGGCAGGTGCGTCGCGGAAGCGCCTGATGACCACCTTGTCCAGCACGACGCCGATCAGCCCGACGGCGACGGCGACCGGAACCGCAAGGACCAGCCAAGCGGGGCTCGACGCTCCAAGGGCCGTCGCCAACGCCTGGGCGAGCCCCAGCGTGATGAACGGCGCCGTCATCGCGACATCGCCGTGCGAGAAATGGATGACGTTCAAGACACCGAAGATCAAGCTGAATCCGATCGCCAGCAAGGCATAGATGCAGCCAAGGGTTATCCAGTTCACCAGTTGCTGGACAAGCAGTTCCGCCATGCGGTCCGTCTCTCGATTGAAGCCGACAGGTATCAACCGCCGTGCCGGGCGGACAGAACGAATCTCCGAACTCACGAGTCACAATTTCCGAATTTCGTCGCTGAATACGCGCCCGTACATTGATGATCAGCCGACGATCACGATCGGCCGGGTCGCTACGACGGCGGCAGATAATTCCATTTGAGGTGGAACCATGCAAAACAGGCGCAGTGCGCTTATCCGCGTATCGTCAATTCTGGCCGGGTCTCTGTTTGCCATCGCACTGGGCGCCGCCCAGGCCCAGGCCGACCGGATCAAGCTCGGCTTTATCGGACCGCTCTCAGGCGGCAACGCCCAGCAGGGCCTCGGCGCCCGCAACGGCTTCCTGCTCGCCATCGAACAGGCCAATGCCAGCGGCTACCCGCACCAGGTGGAAGGCGTCGTTCTCGATGACGCCTCCGATCCGGCCGTCGGCGTCTCGGCGGCGCAGAAACTGGTCAACGATCCCTCGGTGGTCGCGGCAACCGGGCATTGGAACAGCTCGGTCGCGCTGGCGACAATCCCGGTCTTCAACCGCTCGCAGATGCCCTTCATCGTCTGGGGCGCGGTCAGCCCGAAGATCACCGAGCAGAATTTCCCGAACGTGACCCGCGTAACCCCGACGCTGGTCAACGAGAACAAGCCGCTGGCCGAAGCCATCGCCAAGCAAGGCAAGATCAAGAAGATCGCCATCATCTCCGACACGACCGACTATGGCGCGGCCAACACCAAATGGTTCGGCGATTTCTTCAAGGCTGCCGGCGGCGAGATCGTTTCTGCGGACGCCGCGGCTGTCGGCACGACCGATTTCCGCGCCATGCTGACCACGGCGAAGGCAGCGGCGCCTGACGCGGTCTATTTCGGTGGCGTCGTCACCGAAGCAGCGCTGGTGCGCAGCCAGATGGCCGACCTCGGCATGGGCAACCTGCCGATGTACGGAATTTCAGGCATCTACGATCCGAAGTTCATCGAGATCGCGGGGGCTGCCGCCGAGGGCACAATTGCCGGAACCCCGGCGGTGCAGTCGAACCCGAAGCTGGAAGAGTTCAACAAGGCCTACGAAACCAAGGCCTATCCCGATCCTGCCGGGTCCTATGCCAAATATGCCTATGAGGCGACGCAGATCCTGCTCGAGGTCATCAAGGAAAAGGGCCTCGACGACAAGGAAGCGCTGAGCAAGGCTGTTCGTGACATCCATCACGACGGCATTCTGGGAACCGTCTCCTTCGATGCGAACGGACAGACCAACATGGCCATCGACATCGACATGTTCGTCGTGCGCAGCGGCAAATGGGAGAAGATGTAGTCACCTGATCAACGCCGCGCCCTATTTGGTGGCGCGGCGTTGAAATCCTTCATCGCCGAGTTCGCAAAGTCCTGACCGGAGCGCCCAGACCATGAATGACGAGGCCGGCCACCGCGCACCTCGAAAGGCTGTCGAGATCAAGGGCGTCTCGAAGGTGTTCGGGACCTACCAAGCGTTGAAGCCGGTCTCCTTCGACATTTACGACAACGAGTTCTTCACGCTGCTCGGCCCGAGCGGCTGCGGCAAGACCACCCTGTTGCGCATGATGGCCGGCTTCGAGCAGCCGACTACGGGGCAGATTTTCCTGCACGGCTCGAACATACAGGGGCTGCCGCCGCACAAGAGGCGGGTCAACACCGTCTTCCAGAGCTATGCTCTGTTCCCGCATATGAGCGTCGAACAGAACATCGGCTTCGGGCTCGAAAACCTCGGCTGGTCAAAAGACCGCCGCGATGCGCGCGTCGCCGATATGCTTCGTCTCGTCCATATGGAGGCATTTGCCAGGCGCAAGCCGCAGCAATTGTCAGGCGGCCAGCGCCAGCGCGTCGCACTCGCCCGCGCCTTGGCACCGGAACCGGAAGTCCTGCTGCTCGACGAACCGCTCTCGGCACTCGACCTGAAGCTGCGCCAGGCCATGCGCGACGAGCTGCGCATCCTGCAACGCAAGACCGGCATCACCTTCGTCTTCGTTACCCATGATCAGGAAGAAGCGCTCGACTTGTCGGATCGCATCTGCGTTCTCGGCGATGGCGAGATCCAGCAGCTTGGGACGCCTGCCGCAATTTACGAGGAGCCGTCGAACCGCTTCGTCGCCGACTTCATCGGCGAGACCAACTTCCTCGACGCCGACGTGATTGCCGTGGACGGCGAGCGGGCAACCGTGAAGACCCCGCTCGGCATGACCTTGACGGCCTCTCACAAGAAAGCGGTCGCCGGCCAGAAGGCCTTCCTCTCGATACGTCCGGAGAAAATCAGCCTGCCCGCCCAGGACAATCCGATTGCTATCGATGGCACGATCATGAGCACCAACTACCTGGGCGGCTACACGTACTATCTCGTTGAAGCGGGCGGCACCAAGCTTCGTATTTCCAAGCGCAACAGTATCAGCCGCGGCCAGATGTTCGAGATCGGGCAGTCGGTGAAAGTCGGCTTTACGGCCGAATCCGTGCGGATTCTCGGTGCATGAAGGCATATACAAAAAGTCCGAGCTGGAACCTCCTCGGTCTGCTGCCGGCCCATCTCATCATGCTGCTGACGCTGATCATCCCGATCGGGATCATCATCGTCGTGTCGTTCTCGACGCGTGGACCTTATGGCGGGTTCGAATATGTGTTCACCGCCGCGCCTTACAAGCAGCTGTTGGTCAACGAAGGCTGGACCGGCGAGCTGGAGTTCAATCCGCAATATCTCATCGTGGTTGGGCGGACGCTGGTCCTGTCGGCCGTGACGACCGCGATCTGCCTGCTTCTGAGCTTTCCGGTTGCCTATTTTATCGCGCTGCAGCGACCGACGATCAAAGTCCTGCTGATCTATGTCGTCACGCTGCCGTTCTGGGTTTCGATGATCGTGCGCGTCTATTCTTGGATCATCATCCTCGGCAAGGATGGTGTCATCGAAAAGACCCTTCGGGGTCTCGGCCTCGTCGACAATATGGACTCGCTGCTGTTCGGCAACACCGCCATGCTGCTCGGTCTCGTCTACAGCTACATTCCCCTGATGATCCTGCCGATCTTCGCCTCGATCGAGAAACTCGACCCTGCACTCATCGAGGCGTCGCATGATCTATACGGCAACCGCCTTACCACTTTGCGCCGCGTTATCCTGCCTCTTACCCGGCCCGGCATGATCGCCGGAGCGATACTGGTGTTCGTTCCGAGCCTCGGCGCGGTGCTGGAGCCGACCCTGCTCGGCGGCGGCAAGACGATGATGATGGGCAATCTCATCCAGTTGCAGTTTGGTGGCGCCCGCAACTGGCCGCTCGGCGCCGCCATCGCCATCGTTCTGATGGCCACGGTCATGGTGTTCCTGATCTTCCAGGGTCTGCGCTCGATGCGCACCGAAGGGCTGGAGCGCGCGTCATGAACGCGGACAATGATGTCAGGCGCTATCCGGGCTTCGGTCTCTTCAGCACGATCTTCTTCGCCTATCTCTATTTGCCCATCGCCGTCGTGGTGTTCTATTCCTTCAATGCGAACCGCATCGTCTCCAACTGGGGCGGCTTCTCCTTGCAGTGGTACGCCACTGCCCTGTCCAACGCGAACCTGATGACGGCAGTGAAGACCTCCTTGCTCGTCGCCGCGGTCGCCACCGTCGCTTCGACGCTTGTCGCGTTGATGGCGGCGTTGGTCCTGGTGCGGGGCCGCAATGTCAGATTCCGCCGCATCTCCGAAGCGGTGGTGAACCTTCCATTGCTCCTGCCCGAAATCGTCGTTGCCGTCGCGGTCCTGATCCTCTTCTCCGAGGTCGGGCTCGCCAACGGAATGGTGAAGCTGATGATCGCGCACACCACCTTCTGCATCCCGTTCGCCTTCCTGCCGATACGCGCGCGCCTGCAGGGCATGGACCTCGACCTGGAGGAAGCCGCCCGCGATCTCTATTCAACCGGCTGGGTCGCCTTTCGTCGCGTCACGCTGCCGCTCATCCTGCCGGGCGTCTTCGCCGGCGCGATGCTCGCCTTCGTCATTTCGATGGATGATTTCATCACCAGCAACCTGTTGAATTCCGGCGGCGCCACCACATTGCCGGTCTATATTTTCTCGCTGATCAAGCAGGGCGTGTCGCCGCAGCTCAACGCGATCTCGACCCTGATCATGGTTGTTTCGCTCGTGCTGGCGACTGTGGCCTTCCTGCTCCAGCGGCGGCAGTAGCAGCGGCGAAGTTTTTCCTAATCAGGGCGTCGGGCAATTCGAATTTATCGAGCCCGACGGTTTGTTATCGTCGCCCCTGGGAGAACAACAAACAGGGGAATGACATGTCGACAAGAACCACAATTGCAGCGCTCGCCATGGCCGGCGCCGCGAGCCTCGCCTTCTGCGCTCCGGCTCTCGCCGAGGGCAACCTGGCCATCTACGCCTGGGCCGATTCCATCTCGCCCGAGATGGTCGCGAAATTCGAGAAGGAAACCGGCATCAAGGTGACGGTCGACGCCTTCTCCTCCAACGAGGATCTACTGACCAAGCTGCAAGCCGGTTCGTCGGGCTACGACATCGTCACGCCTTCGCAGCACTTCGTGAAGATCATGATCGACAGCGGGCTGCTCGAGGATTTCGGCGCCAGCTCGATGGCGGCCTACAGCCAAGTCCTGCCGGACTGGCAGAAACCGTGGTGGGATACGACAGGCAATTATTCAATCCCGCTTGCCTTCGGCAATGCCGGCTATACAGTCAACCGGGATCTCTATAAGGGTCCGATCGACAGCTGGAAGACTTATTTCGAACCGCCGGCGGAACTGCGCGGCAAGATCGCCAGCCTGGCGCAGCCCGACGAAGTCATTCCGGCAGCGGAGAACTATCTCGGAATCAAATATTGCAGCGAAGACGCGCAAGAGATGAAGCGCGTGCTCGATCTTTTGCTGGCGCAGAAGCCATACGTTGCGGCCTATTCCAGCGACAACATTGAAAACCGCATCGGCAGCGGCGAGGTTGCCGCCCATTTCTGGTGGGACGGCAACACCATGCGGCTTCGCCGCAACGACAAGGCCAATGTCGAATACGCGATGCCGAAGGAGGGCTTGGTCGGCTGGCTGGATTCCTATGTCGTGCCGAAGGGCGCGGCCAATATCGAAAACGCCAAGAAGTTCATCGATTTCATGGCCCAGCTCGACAATGCGACAGCACAGTACAACTATTACGGCCACTCCTCGCCAGTGAAGATCGACGAGAGCAAGGCGCTCTACAACAAGGAAAACGCCCCGGAACTGTTCCCGACCGTTCCCGTCAAGATGGGTCAGGCCTGCTCGCCGGCGGCACAGGAACTCGTCACCAAGGTCTGGACGCAGCTTCTGCAGTGAGCCACTCAGCCGGGGCGAGTCGCCCCGGCATCAGTTTTCAATGGGGCTGGCCGTGCAGACCGAAAATCCTGACTACGACTACATTGTCATCGGCGCCGGCTCGGCCGGTTGCGTCCTGGCCAATCGTCTGAGCGCCAACCCATCCAGCAATGTCTGCCTGATCGAGGCTGGCGGCAGCGACAACAGCCTGCGTGTCAAGGTGCCTGCCGGCATTCTCTCGCTCTACGGCAACCCGAACTATGATTACTGCTACGTCGGCGTGCCTCAGCCGAACCTCAACGGCCGCAGGATTCCGGTCAATCGCGGCAAGGCGTTGGGCGGCTCCAGTTCGATCAACTCAATGGTCTACATCAGGGGCGCCGCGCAGGACTATGACGAGTGGGAGCGGCTCGGCTGCACAGGCTGGGCGTTCGGCGACGTGCTTCCCGTCTTCAAGAAGCTCGAGCGCAACCTGCTTGGGCAGGACCCGCGCTACCACGGCACCAGCGGTGAGTTGCTGGTCGACAACCCGCGCGATCCCAACATGCTGTCGTCGATGTTCGTCAAGGCAGGCAACAATGCCGGCCTTCCGGCCAACAGCGATTTCAATGCCGAAAGCCAGTTCGGCCTCGGCATCTACAATGTCACGCAGGATCGCGGCCAGCGCTTCAGCAGTTTTGCCGCCTTCATGCGCCCTGTGCTTGACCGCAAGAATCTCACGATCCTCAGCGAATGCGAGGTCATCGACCTAGCGATCGCCGAAGGGCGCGCAACCGGCGTGCGGGTGCGGCACAAGGGCGAGCAGAAGACGCTATCTGCCCGCCGCGAGATCGTGCTCTCGGCCGGCGCCATCAATTCGCCGAAGATCCTGCTGGCGTCCGGCATCGGCCCCGCCGACGAGCTTCAGGCAATCGGCATAGAGCCGGTTGTCGATCTGCCGGGCGTGGGCAAAAACCTGCAGGACCATGTCGACGGCATGATCACGGTGCGCTCCTCGAGCACGAAGACGCTCGGCCTCTCGCTGCCCAATTTGCCCCGAATGCTGGCGGCGCCCTTTCAGTATTTTGCCGGTCGCAAGGGCATGCTCACCACCAACTATGTCGAGGCCGGCGGCTTCGCCAGGACGAAGTATGCGAACGGCATTCCCGACATCCAGTTCCATTTCGTGCCCGGCTATCGCAGCCATCGCGGCAGACTGGTGGAGTACGGCCATGGCTACGCAATCCACACCTGCGTGCTCCGGCCCAAAAGCGTCGGCGAACTCAAACTGTCAGGCCAGGCATCGAGCCGGGATGTGCTGATCGATCATCGCTTCTTCTCAAACGAAGAGGACGCCAAGGTGCTTGTCGAAGGCATCAAGATTGCGCGTCAAATCCTTGCCGCATCCGAGTTCGACGATATCAGAGGCAAGGAGATGCTGCCGGGCAAGGATGTCCGCAGCGATGACGAGATCCTCGCCTATCTGCGCGCCGAAGCGCTGACCGTGTATCACCCGGTCGGGACCTGCAAGATGGGCACGGACGCGATGGCCGTCGTCGATCCGGCCACGCTGAAGGTGCGCGGCATCAGTGGCTTGCGAGTCGCGGATGCGTCCGTGATGCCGAAGCTGATCGGCGGCAACACAAATGCGCCCAGCATGATGATCGGACAGCGAGCCGCGGAGATGATCCTGGGCCGAGGATCGTCGCTGTAGCGCAATTCAAGAAAAAGAGCGTCGCGGCCTTCGGGCGAAAGCCCATGCCAAGGAATTGGAGACGTTTGGAAAAAAGGATGCGCCGGAGCATTGATTTCATTATCTTTTTCGTGAGCCAAATCGGAAATTTCCCGCGTCGCTCCGTATGCTTCCGCGATCGGGCTATCTCCTGCCTTCTCACTACAGTTGCGGACGTCGGCGCTGCGATCGTTCGACGGTCTCACTTCATCACGTGACGGAAAATGCCCCACGACTGTTTTCCAGCCGCGGGGCATCGGGAGAATCCCGGGAAGCCCGCGGTCAAATGTTGGCGAGCAATTCGTTGACGCGGCTTTCCATGTCGGCGAGCGCGGCATCGACGTCCTTCTGGCCGGTGATTGCGGCGCTCATTTCCTCGCCGACAATGTCCTGGATCGCAAACTGGCGCTGCACCGCGGACGGCAGCGGTCTGCCGAGATCGGCGACCGCGGCAATCGTGTTGCGATGCGGCAGGGCCTTGAACGCAGCCGAGGTGATGATGGCCTTGTATGCCGGCAGGTGACCGGTGCGCGACCATTCGAAGTCGTTGTCCGCGAAGAACTTCAGGAACTTGCCGATCGCTGCCGTCTGTTCAGGCGTGCGGTCCTTTTGGGAGACCGCCCAGGTGTGGCCGTCGGCATATTGCACGTGGGCACCGCCAAACAACTGCGGATACGGGTAGACCGCATAGCCGCCTTTGTTCAGCGCCGTGCCCGCGGTTTCGGACTGGGCATTGTTGTCGCCGACAACCCACGTTCCGTTAAGCTGTACGCCACCGTCACCAGCAAGGAAGGCGTTGATCGCGCCGCCGTAATCGAGATCCTTGGTGGTGTAATCCTTGTCGAAGATCGCCTTGTACATCTCGACGACCTTCTTGGCTTCCGGTGTATTCAGCTTCACGTGCTTCGGATCGGCAAAGAAGTCGGAATCCTGTTGAAAGAGATAGGTGTAGAGATTGCGCGTGTAGAGTGCCGTCTCATTGGCCAGGTTCTGAACGAAGTAGGGCTTGCCGGTCTTCTGCTTGAACTGTTCGGCCTGAGCGAGCAATTCCTCGGGCGACTTCGGAAGCATCGGCGTGCCGTCGGCATTGACGAGCCCGGCCTGTTTGAAGAGATCCATGTTGATGTGATAAAGCATCGTCCAGCTATCGATCGGCAGGCCGTAGATCTTGCCGTCTTTGGTGGCGCCGTTACGCGCTGCATCGGTAAAGGCGTCAGGCGTCACGCCAACCGACTTCAAGAGATCGTCGAGCGGCATCAACAGGCCCTTGGACTGGTAGTCCGAAAGCGCCGATTCATGGATGGTGACGATGTCCGGGGCATCGCCCGAAGCGAATTGCGCGGTCAACTGGTCATAGCCCGGCCATTCCACGGTGCTGACACTGACATGCACGTCGGGATTGTCGGCGTTGAACTTGTTGATGAGGGAGGTGATGATACCGCATTCACCAACTGCCTTGGTGACATCGGTGTTGGTGCCGAAATCGGCATCGCAGGCACCGAAAAAGCGCTGTACCGTCAGGTCCGTTGCTGCAAAGCCTGGGCTGGCGATCATCATTACCCCCGCGGAGACCGCGGCAAACAGTATTTTCTTCATTCTCATGTCAGTTCCTCCTACTGAGTTTCCGCCACTCCACACCGGATTGGCGTCATGCTTTCCATCGCTGCGGCGCACTCCCCCGCCCTGCAATTTTAATTTTCGTTATCGGACCGCGGCGCCAGAGACGGCGGTGACGATGTATTTCTGGAAAAAGAGGTAGACGATCAGGATCGGTGCGCCGGCGAACACCGCCTGCGCCATCAGGAAGCCGATGCCTTCGGACTGGGCGAAATTGGTCTGTGTCGAGGCCATGCCGACGGTGAGCGTGTACATGTCCTTCCTGGTTGCCGAGATCAGCGGCCACAAATAGTCATTCCACGCGCCAAGGAAGGTGAAGATGCCAAGCGTTGCCTGTGCGGGCACCGTGAGCGGCAGCAGCACCTTCCAGAAAATCCTGAACCGGCTGGCATTGTCCAGCATGGCGGCTTCGTCCAGCTCCTTCGGGATGGCCTTGAAATATTGGGTCATCAGGAAGACGCCGAACGAAGCCGACAGGCCCGGGAGGATGAGCCCGTGATAGGTGTTGTGGAACTTCAGTATGCTGAAGATCTGGTGGCGGGCGACAAGCACGGCCTGTTCCGGAACCGCCAGACCGAAGAGCACGATGACGAACAGGATGTTTCGGCCGGGGAAGTTCAGCCGTGCAAAGCCATAGCCGGCGAGCGACGACAGGATCAGCGTGCCGAGTGTCAGTCCGCCCGAGACGATGATGCTGTTGAACACCCAGACGAATACCGACGAGGTGCCGATGGTGTTGATGTAGTTCTTGAGCGTATAGGGCGCGTGAAACACCGAATTCGGATCGGCCATCAGCTCGGCATTTTCCTTCAGCGACAGGCCGATGACCCACAGCACCGGCGCGGTCATGACGATCGAAAGCAGGATGACGAGGGCCAGCAACACGCGGTCGCCAAACACCCGCCCCCTGATGGAAGTGGCTGAAGCTCTCATGCCCGGTCCGCCTTGTTGCGTGTAACGAGGTATTGGGCCATGGCCGCGATCAGGATGAGGATGAACAGGATTTCCGATGCGGCAGCACCCAAGCCCAGATCCCAGCGCCGGAATGCGGTGTCGTAGATGTAGAGCACGATCGGCTTGGTCAGGTTATTCGGGCCGCCACGTGTCATCAGCCAGGCCTGGCCGAACAGCTGAAATTGCAACACGATCTGGATGATGATCACCAGGATGAAGGTGCGCTTGATCGACGGCAGCGTGATCGAGCGCAGCGTCTGCCAGCGATTGGCATTGTCCAGCGCTGCTGCTTCATAAATATCTTGCGGGATCTGCTGCAGGGCCGAGAGAAAGAGCATCATCGGCAGACCGATGCACCACCAGACGGTGGCAATGGCGATGCCGATCATCGCAAGGCTGGGATCGGAAATGAAAGCCGGGGCGGTGGCGCCGAACCATCCGTAGACCGTCGACAACAGGCCGACATTCGGAATGAAGACGATGCGCCAAATCAGTGTGACGATGGTGACCGACAGCACCGAGGAGGAAAAGAACAGGGTCCGCAGCACGGCGGCAGTGCGCGTGCGGCGGTTGAGGCAAAGCGCGAGAAAAAGGCCGATCAGCGCCAGCGTCGGCACTGTCAGAAGCACGAAGTAGAAGGTGTTCCAGACCGATTGCAGGAAGACCTTGTCGTGGAACAGTCTGACATAGTTACCGAGCCCGACGAAATTTCCGGACGAGAACGTGTCGGCCTTATGGAAGCTCAGCCACATCCCCCAGAGCAGCGGGAAGATGAGCAGGGTCGTGAAGAAGAACAGGAATGGCGCGACGAAAATGAAGTTTCGCCATTGCGGCGCGTAGATATCGACGCTGGGCGCCCTGACGCTCGCGGCCGGCGTCGCGGTTTGCGGCATCGTCAGCCGGTCGGCCATATCAGGCCTCCCCCGCGTGCCAGGCGCGGCCGTTCTTGTTGAACAGATGCGATTTCTGGCCGTCGAAAGCGAGCCCGACCTTGTGGCCGACGGCGACGCGGCTGTTGCCGACATCCGAGCCGACAATCTGTTGGCCATCGCCGAGCCGGGCATAAACCAGGGTGCGTTCGCCGAGCCGCTCGAGCACATCGACCATGCCATCAGCATTGCCCTGTCCGGCGGCGACGATGCGAACATCTTCCGAACGGATGCCGAATGTGTATTCGCCATCGGCCAACTGGTTGGAGGCGATCTCGGTGTGAACCGACATACCGTCCGCAAACCTGGCCGTGGCGTTCTCGGCCGATCTGTCGAGTGTCGCCTCGACAAAATTCATCGCCGGTGCACCGACGAAGCCCGCGACGAATTTGGTCGCGGGGCGTTCGTAGATCTCCATGGGAGTGCCGATCTGTTCGATCCTGCGGTTGTTCATGACGACGATGCGGTCGGCGAGCGTCATCGCCTCGACCTGATCATGGGTGACGAAGATCATCGTCGATTGCAGGCGCTGGTGAAGCTGAGCGAGTTCGATGCGGGTGCGGGTCCGCAAGGCCGCATCGAGATTGGAAAGCGGCTCGTCGAACAGGAAGGCCTTCGGTTCTTTGACGATCGCGCGGCCGATGGCGACACGCTGGCGCTGGCCGCCCGAGAGCTGGCCGGGCTTGCGTTCGAGCAAATGCGGCATTTCGAGGATGCGGGCGGCTTCGTTTATCCGTGCGTCGACGACCTCGCGTGACATGCCTATGTTTTCAAGCCCGAAGGCCATGTTGTCGCGCACGCTCATATGCGGATAGAGCGCATAGGACTGGAACACCATGGCAATGCCGCGCTTGCCCGGCGGCAGATGGTCGATACGCTCGTTGTTGATGGCGATCTCGCCGCTGTCGACGGTTTCGAGGCCGGCGATCATGCGCAGAAGCGTCGATTTACCGCAGCCGGACGGTCCAAGAAACACAATGAATTCGCGTGCCTTGATGGAGAGCGACAGATCCTCCAACACCGTCATGGCACCGAAGTGCTTGTTCACATTCCTGATCTCGATATCGGCCGTCACGTCTACGCTCCTCCTCGCGCATGCACTTTCGACAATCCGCTGAAATCAGAGCTTCAGGCGGATCATCTGGTAGGAATAGGCCGGCAGTGACAGGCTCAGCCTGCCGTCCGCAACCGAGGCGCCCGTCCCCCTCCTGGGACCGACATTACCGGGGTTCTCGGCCGAATTGACGGCTTTGAGATCCGCGTGTGCCATCAACTGGTGATCAACGATGTCAGCCGCACCGAAACCGCCGATGTCGATCACGGTTTCGATAGCCTCGCTCGAATGGCGGTTGACGGCGAAGAAGGTGACATGCCCGGTTTGCGTGTCATGCACGCCGGTGACGTCGACATAGGAAACGTCAGCCGCGACGGTGGACTTGTAGGTCGGGCATTCCACCTTGAGATCCAGCGCATTGCCGCGGCCGTAGATCGAAGCAAAGAGATAGGGATAGAAGATCGTCTGACGCCATGCCGGGCCATTGGGAACCGTCATGATCGGCGCGATGACGTTGACCAGTTGCGCCATGCACGCGATCTTGACCACGTCGGAGCGACGAATGAAGGTGTTGAGGATCAGACCGACCTGCAACACGTCCTCGAAATTGTAGATATCTTCGAGCAGCGGCGGGGCGAAGGGCCAGCCGTCATTGCCGCCAAGGATTTTCTTGTCCTGCTCCTTGGAATGGTACCAGACGTTCCATTCATCGAACGAGATGTAGACCTGCTTGTTGGAGCGCTTCTTGGCCTTGATATAGTCGATGACGCCGGCGACCGAGACGATGTAGTCGTCGAGCTTCTCGTTCATGGCGAGATAGTTCGGCGCGTCATTGGCTTCGTTGTCGAAATACATGTGCAGCGAGATGTAATCGACCTCGTTGTAGGTGTGGTCGAGAACGGTCGCTTCCCATTCGGGATAGGTCGGCATCCTGGCATTCGAAGAGCCGCAGACCACGAGTTCCAGCGACTTGGAGAAGGCGCGCATTGCCTTGGCGGTCTCATGGGCCAGGCGGCCATACTCGTCGGCGGTCTTGTGGCCGATCTGCCAAGGGCCGTCCATTTCGTTGCCAAGACACCACAGCTTGACGTCGAAGGGTTCCTTGCGGCCATTGGCGATGCGCCTGTCGCTCCACTCGCTGCCACCGGGATGATTGGTGTATTCCAGAAAGTTGCGGGCTTCATCGAGGCCACGCGAGCCGAGATTGACGGCAAGCATCATCTCGGTGTTGGCGGAGGCGCACCAGTCGGCAAATTCGTGCAGCCCGACTTCGTTGCTTTCCGAGGTGTGCCAGGCGAGGTCGAGGCGCACCGGACGCTCTTCCTTGGGGCCGACCCCATCTTCCCAATTGTAGGCGGACACGAAATTGCCGCCGGGATAGCGGACGATCGGAACATTGAGTTCCCTGACCAGATCGATGACGTCCTGACGCATGCCATTGGCATCTGCCGTCGGATGGCCCGGCTCATAGATGCCGGTGTAAACCGCACGCCCGAGATGCTCGATAAAGGATCCATAGAGCCTCGGATCGATTTTCGAGACAACATAGCGCGGATGCGCCGTGACGGCTGCCTTCATGCATTCCTCCATTGATATCACAAATGATGATTTAAATCACCTTGTTCGATATCAAAGGGAACCAGCGGCCATTCGTCAAGCTAAAAACAGCCATATGTCTGACAATTGAACGTAAGCTTCTACCATTTTTTGGTCCAAATCCCTGAAATTACTGCATTATTTTTGAAACCCGGTTTGATGATATCAACCGGTTTTGATCCTGAGCAGGATGTCCTGATCGTAATTTCCAAATCCCTTGCCGAAAATATTGATCCCACCAGGGCGCTTGGCGTCGTCCTTGACGCCGATACGGATGCGGATCGAATGATGGCCCTTCAGGTCGAGGACAGCGAGGCTGGTTTCGGAAATCCTGACGCCGTCCACATAGGTGCCGTCGGCGGAAATTCGCCAATTCTTCAGCTTGCCATATTGCGAGCCCTTGAGCTTCCACCAGGACGGCGTGAAGACGCCGCGCTTATCGCCGAAATCGCCAGGCGACGTCCAGGTGCCGACATCGACGCCATTGATTGTCAGCGTAATGTCGGAGGGCCAGTCGGCGCTGGTGCCGGGCACCTCCGAGGATAGTTCAATTGCCACTTCGAGTTCAGTGATCTCGGCATTGGCGAGCTTTGCATTGTTGGGGAACTGGTATTCGACAAAGCCACGTGTGAACCACAGCAGCCCGGCTTTCATACGGTCTGGGTCGAGGAAAGTGTTCGGCACATCGAGCAGACCGATGATGCCATCCGGCGAACAGAGACCGCATGGCGCCGTCACCTCGAAATCAGTGTAAAGTCCGATCGGCATCGACACTTCGATCGCATTGTTCCTGACCGCACGATATTCGCTCCTGAACACCACGAGCACTTCTTCGGCGGTCGGATAACAGATCTTCTGGCTGCCTTTCTTCGCCTTCTGGTTCTCGGTGCGAATCAGACCCGCATCCTCGAGCACCTGGATATTGGTCGAGACCGTCGATTGCGGCAGCGACAGCACGGCGGCGACGTCGTTGACATTCATCGGTCCCTTCTCATGCAGCAGTTTCAGCATGGAAATGCGCGCCAAAGAGGCCAGCCCCTTGAGCACGGCAATGCCTTCCTCAGGTTCGATCACCAGAAAATTGCGACTCATGGAATTGCCAGTCTATTCGAAATTCATATCCGAAATTACCTTGTATATCTGAGTATCTGATTTAATCAATGCGCTGACCGAACCCGTGAGTTCGGTTCGGACCACGCGCGATTGATCGGCAGGGCGTGACCTCCGAGAATGTCGACAAGGGTGCTTGTCGGCAATTGATGCTGCAACGGTGAGGATGCCGCTCGCGGCATCCTCCTGTCCGTCCGGCGCAGCGGGGAACGGCTTGCCTTGAACATCAGGCGAACCATTGTTTGAGGACTTTGCGTTGCCGGAGGAAAAACAAGCTCGGTTGAAGTATAGGCTGGGAACGAACATCCGGAGTCCGCCATGAACCATGCAATCTTCGCCAGCAGCTCGCCTCGCAGGATCCGCCAGAGCAATTCGGTGGCGACGCTGAATGCGCTCGATGCACCAGCGCTTCATGCCGCTCGACAACCAGATACTCAACAAGGACGCGGTTTCCGACTCAGCTTCGTGAACCCGCGAACGACACCGCACCCAGGATTGGACGCTTGATGAACGACACCCCCGAAACGCTGGCACCGGACTCGCTCGGACCAACCGTGACAATTGGAGAAATATTGGTAGAGATCGTCGCGAGGGAGACAGGCGCAGGCTTGCGGGAACCTCTCGACCTAATCGGTCCCTTTCCGAGTGGCGCGCCCGCCATCTTCATCGATCAATGCGCGCGTATGGGCGGAGCAGCCGCGATGGTCGGCACGGTCGGCGACGACGATTTCGGCTTCGTCAACATCGAGCGCCTGAAACGAGACGGCGTAGACATTTCCGCTATCGCTGTTTCCCCGGATCATCCGACGGGCAGCGCCTTTGTTCGCTACCGCGAGGATGGAAGCCGCGATTTCGTCTACAACATCGCCAAATCCGCCGCCGCCCTACTGGAATGGACCCCGCAGGTTGAGGCGCTGATCGCGCGTTGCGGGCATATCCATGTCATGGGAACGGTATTCGCGAGCCCCGCCGCCTGGGCGATCACGGAACGCGCGATCCGCCTGATCAAGGCACGCGGAGGCACGCTGTCGCTCGATCCGAACCTGCGCAAGGAATTGCTGGCCCACGGCCAGACCGAGGAGAAATTCGCAGGTCTGGTGGACAAAGCGGACCTGCTGCTGCCGTCGGGCGACGAATTGTTCCTGGCTGCCGACATGGACGACGAGGAACGCGCGATTGAGGCGCTGTTCAAACGAGGGGTTAAGGAGATCGCTGTCAAGCGCGGCAAACATGGCGCGTCGACCCGTCAACGCACCGGCGCCCGTGCCGACTGTCCCGGCCTCATGGTCGAGGAAACGGACCCCACCGGCGCCGGCGACTGTTTCGGGGGAGCCTATGTCGCATGCCGGCGGCTGGGCATGCCGCTGCGGACGGCGCTCGAATTCGCCAACGCGGCGGGGGCGCGCAACGTCACGCGTCTCGGTCCGATGGAGGGAGCCGGCACGCGTGCCGAACTGGAAGATTTCATGGCAAGAACCGCGAGAAGAAGCTGATGCGTGTGGCGATCGAAGATTTGCCGGCCCTGCACAGGGAAGGGAAGAAGATCGGGGTGACCTCGGTGTGTTCGGCACATCCGTTGGTGCTGAAAGCTGCACTGCGCCACGGCCGGGAGACCGGCACCACCGTGCTGATCGAGGCGACGTGCAACCAGGTCAACCATCTGGGCGGTTATACCGGCATGACGCCGGCCGATTTCGCGGCGATGGTGGAAGCGCTCGCGGCGACCGAGCAGTGCCCGAAGGAACTGATCGTACTTGGCGGGGATCATCTCGGACCCAACCCCTGGAAAGACCGGCCCGCCGAGGAGGCGATGGCGCAGGCCGGGACAATGGTCGATGCTTATGTCCGCGCCGGCTTCCGCAAGATCCACCTCGATGCCTCGATGGGCTGCGCGGGTGAGCCGGCGGCGCTCGACGACCACACGGTGGCCGAGCGCGCGGCAAGGCTGGCGGGCGTCGCGGAACAGGCGGCAGCGCAGGGCAGCGGGGCAAGTCCGGTCTACATCATCGGCACGGAGGTGCCGCCGCCCGGCGGTGCCGATCACGCCTTGGATGCGATCACCCCGACCGGTCCGGAGGCGGCTCGCCAAACACATGCCATTCACGCCAAAGCATTCCAGGCCGCCGGGCTCGAAAGCGCGTTTTCCCGCATCGTCGGCCTTGTGGTGCAGCCAGGCGTGGAGTTCGGCAACCAGAATGTGATTTTCTACGATCGGGCGAAGGCCCGCGATCTGGCGGCAACTCTGAACACATTGCCGTCGCTCGTTTTCGAAGCCCATTCGACCGACTATCAGGGCGAGAGGCCGTTGCGTGAACTCGTCGAGGACGGTTTCGCCATCCTCAAGGTCGGCCCCGAGCTGACCTTTAAACTGCGCGAAGCACTGTACGCGCTCGACCTGATCGCTTCCGATCTGGTGCCTGGCTATGGCGAGCGGCCACTTTACCACGCCATGGAAGAGCTGATGCTCGGCGCCCCCAAGAATTGGGCAAGCCACTATTCTGGCGGCGATGCCGACAAGCGGACACTGCGCCACTACTCCTATTCCGATCGCATCCGATACTATTGGGCGACCCCGCAAGCCCGTGCCGCCTGCGACCGACTCTTCGATACGTTGAAGGGCCGGAAGGTGCCGGTGACGCTGTTTCTCCAGCACCTGCCTCGGGCAATCACATGGGCCGGCCGCGCCTGCGACGGCGAGGAGATCGCGATCGATCACGTCCAACGAAGCATCGAGGTCTACGCTCGGGCTTGCGGCACCTGAACCTTCGCGATGGACGGCGATATGTCGACATTGCTCCAGCGCAGGGCCGAGATCATGAGCAGCCGTTTGCCCTCTTCGTGCGGCGAACCGATGTTCGCCAAGTCCGCATGGATGATAGCCCTCGTTGCTTCTAGATCGGTCTCTCCCCAATCGGTGCTGCGTCGCTCAAGATTGTAGAGGTGCAGCCGGGCGGCATCGAAAAGCTGTTCGCGCGTGACGCCACAGCGCACAGTAAAAATACGCGCTCTTCTTTCGTATCAGACCAGCGACTTTTGCCACCCAAACCGCCCAAATGTTGCAGCCATACAGGGCGGAAAGTGCTTTGCAAACACAGATTTGCAGGATTTCCAAGGAGTCTAGAAGACGATGGTGGGCCCGGAGGGACTCGAACCCCCAACCAAGCGGTTATGAGCCGCCGGCTCTAACCATTGAGCTACAGGCCCCACGCCGGCTGGATTAATGTTTTTCCCATCGCGGCACAAGGCTTTCCCGACGGGCTTCCGCAGATCGCCCAAATCAACCCATAATCGCGCCCTACGCGACCTTTGCGACTTGATCGCAGACCAAGGAGATTTTCATGACCAGACACCTTTTGCCCCTCGCGCTCGCCGCTGCAATCGTTTTTCCGGCGATGGCTGGAGCCACCGATTTGCCGACGCCGCCCCGCATCATTGTGTCAGGTGAAGGCGAAGCAACCGTAGCCCCCGATCTGGCGGTCCTGACGCTGAGCGTCATGCGCGAGGCCAAGACCGCGCGCGCCGCGCTCGACGCCAACAATGATGCCATGGCCGCCGTGATCGCGGCGATGAAGTCGGCCGGCATCAAGGACCGCGACCTGCAGACCGCAGGCATCCAGATCAACCCGCGCTACAACTACACCAACAAGCCGGACGGCAGCCAGGAAGCCGAACTCGTCGCCTATCAGGTGACCAACACGCTTTCGGTGCGGGTGCGGGACGTCGACAAGACCGGCGAGATCCTCGACAAGGCGGTGTCGCTGGGCGTCAACCAGGGCGGCGGCATCGCCTTCACCAATGACAACCCGGCGGCAACAGTCACCGAGGCGCGCAAGAAGGCGGTCGCCAATGCGATGGCCAAGGCCAAGACGCTTGCCGAGGCCGCCGGCGTCAGCCTTGGCAAGGTGCTCGAGATCACCGACCAGAACATCGCGCCGACGCCGATGCCGATCAATGCCAAGGCCTTCGACGCCGCAGGTGCCGCGGCTCCGGTGCAGGCCGGCGAGAATTCCTACAATGTGCAGGTCACCGTAACCTTCGAGTTGAAGTAACCGGCACTGAACGATCAGCGGCCTTGCCCGGCCACGGATACAATCACCAGCCAATAGCGTGCATGAAAAAACCCCGTGGGATTGCTCCCGCGGGGTTTTTTCGAGCCCCAGGCTGATCTTTTCCGAACCGCAGGTTCGGGAAGATCATGCCCCTAAGCCGAACCCGGCCTCAGCGATAGATAACCGGGCAGCCGCGCTCGTTGGCAAACACGACCACGACGCGGTCGCCGTCCCGGCGGCCCATCACCTTCACCGTACGACGGCTGACGTCGACGATGCGGGCACGGTAGAGGCCCATGCGTTCGGCCTTGTCGAGGGCGCGGTCCGGCGAACAGCCACGACGCCAGCCACCTCGGCGTTCATCACGCCAGTCTTCGCGGCGTTCATCACGGCGATGGCGATAGCCATCGTCGCCGGTATAGACGCCGAAACGCGGGTCGTTGTTGTTGCCGAAGCCGAGATAGAGGCTGTCGGCATGAGCGGGGATGGCCGTCAGCGTGCCGAGACCGACCAGGGCCGAAAGGGCTGCCGTCTTGATGGTGGTGAACATTGTCTTCTCTCCTTCATTGCGGGCTTTCGCCCGTCCTCGTGAACCGATGGAGGGAGAATGCACTGGCCTGTCTGAACTCTTTGCGAACCTGACGTTCATCTCTGGTTCATGTGGCGGGAAAAAGGAAATTGGCGACCATTCGCCATCGTCCACAGCCTGTGGGTGAGCACCAAAAAGTTGGCACGGCACCCGGTTCCGATCCAGCGGATTGGCTGAAGATCAGCTGCCCCAACCCGACCCCTGCGGCTCGTCGTCCCGGCGCGAGCCTCAGGGCTCGTCGTCCAGCATGTAGTCAAAATAGTCTTCAGGCTCGGCAAGATCGGTCTCGCTCGCCTTGACCCGGCCGCGCATCGAGATGCCGGCTTCATGCACGGTCTCGGCGCTGCCCGACACCAGCCGGTGCCACCAGTAGAGATCGCGGCCCTCGGCCACTAGCCGGTAGGCGCAGGTGCTGGGCAGCCAGCTGATGGTGCGCACATTCTGCGGCGTCAGCCCGACGCAGTCGGGAACGCGCGCCAGCCGGTTGGCATAGTCCGAACAGCGGCAGGTCTGCGCGTCGAACAGCCGGCAGCCGACGCTGGTCCAGTAGATTTCGCCGGTATCCTCGTCCTCGAGCTTCGACAGGCAGCATTTGCCGCAGCCGTCGCAGAGCGATTCCCACTCGGCGGGGCTCATCGCCTCCAGCGTCTTGGTTTTCCAGAATGGCGTTTCCATTCCCGGCATGTGGCCCTAGCCGCCGGCAAGGTCAAGCGGGGCAACGGACCGAATGCGGCGGCACCGGGTGAAAGACACGAAGTTGCCTTCAAAAGGCCGGCCAATCGCCCTGCACGGCCTCTATTCACGCCAAACCGGAACCAATCGACGCAAGATCGGTTTCGGCAAGGATGGGACCCCACAAGGAGAGTTTTCGATGAAACGCCAACCACGGATTCTGGCCGGCACCGCACTTGGCCTGCTTATGGCATCCGCGCCGTTGGGCGCGTTCCCGCTTCGGGAAAGTGCCGCGTTCGGCCCTACCCAGCGCACGTCAGCCCCGTTCATTTTGGCGCAAGCGGCGTGCGCCGAGGGCGAATCGGCCGAAGCCTGCGCCCAGAAGCAGCAGGCGGAGCCGGAACAAAAGCGCGAGCGCAAGAGGGCCGCGCCTGAACAGCAGGCAGCGCCTGCCCAGAGCGAGCAGCCCGCCGAGGAGCAGCAGCCACGCAGGAAGAAGCGCGAGCAGCAGCAGCAGACCGAACAGGCACCGGCCGAACAGGCCGCTCCAGCCGAGGAACAGCAACCGCGCAGGAAGAAGCGCGATCAGCAGCAGCAGACCGAACAGGCACCGGCCGAACAAGCCGCACCCGCCGAGGAACAGCAGCCGCGCAGGAAGAAGCGCGATCAGCGGCAGCAGACTGAGCAGGCGCCGGCCGAACAACCTGCCGAGCAGGCGGCCCCGGCAAACGACAACAACCCACAGCCCCTGCGCAAGAAGCACAAGCAGGACCAGCAGATCGAAGCCGCACCCGCCGAACAGGCGCCGGCCAGGAAGCAAGCGCCCGCCGGCGAGCCGGTTCCGCAAGCCGAACCGCTTCAGCCCGAGCAGCAGGCGGCGCCCGCCGAGGGCGAACAGCAGCCTCAGGAAAAGAAGAAGCGCGGCAGGAAGCCTGTCGGCGAACAGCCGGTGACGGGAGAGCAGCCGGCCACCGGAGAACAACCGTCGACGGCCGAACAACCCGCCAATGGCCGGCAGCCCGTGACCGGCGAACAGCCGGCCCAAGGTGAACAGCCGGCCCAGAGTGGAAATGCGGCCCAGGGTGAAGCCCCGGCCGAGAAGAATGCAGCCCCCATCCTCGACAGCCAGAAGGATGTCCTGCGCAAGCGCAAGGGCAAGAACGGTCCGCAGGGAGGCGAGAATGCGAGTGGCGAGCAGGCCAACCAGCCTGCCCAGCAGAATGGCGAGCAGGCGCAGACTCCAAAGCCCGCCCCGGTCGACCAGGGACCACCACCCACCGACGACAGGTCGGCCCAGCAGGCAATCCAGCCTGAGAAGATCGCCCCTGTGACGGAGGAAAAGGGCAAACGCGTCGAGCGTGCACCAGATGAGAACGTCCGCGACCGCCGGCGTCCGAAAGGCGTCGACGTCGTCAGGGAACTCGGCGACCGCGTCATCCTCCAGTTCAACAACCAGACGATCGTGGAAAGCAATGACGCTCCGCGCATGCACCGCGGCGCCAGGAACGTGTACTATGAGGATCTGTCGGGCGATCGCACCCGGGAAATTGTCGAGCGTGACAACGGTGTCCAGATCGTCACCATCCGCAACCGCTACGGCGATGTCATCCAGCGTTCGCGAATTGCGCCGGATGGACGCGAGTATGTGCTGAGCTATGTCGACGAGCGGCACTATGAGGATGACAGCGACTGGCGCGATCCGGGCGACGACTTGCCGCCGATACGGCTCACCATTCCGCGCGAAGAGTACATCCTGGACTCCGAGGATGTAGAGGATCCGGACGACTACTACACCTTCCTCGAACAACCGCCGGTGGAACGGGTGCAGCGGCTCTACTCGATAGACGAGGTCAAGCGATCGGCCCGCGTGCGCGACATCGCACGCCGCGTCGATCTCGACACGCTCAACTTCGAATTCGGCTCGGCCTCTATTTCCGACACCGAGGTGCAGAAGCTCGAGGGCGTCGCCACCGCCATGGAGAAGCTGTTGAAGAAGAACCCGGCCGAGACCTTCCTGATCGAAGGCCACACCGACGCGGTCGGCACACCGGAGGCGAACCTCGCTCTGTCCGATCGCCGCGCGGAATCGGTGGCGGAGGCGCTGACCAACGCCTTCGGCATACCGCCGGAGAACCTGACCACGCAGGGCTATGGCGAGGAGTACCTGAAGGTCAACACGGCGGCCCCCAACCGCGAAAACCGGCGCGTTGCCATCCGCCGCATCACCTCGCTGGTGGCGCCTGTGGCCAGCAACAATTAGGCCATGATTTCAAAACCATGACCTGGTTTGTGGAATCGGCACGAGAAGCATCCATCCCCGGCCCTGCCGGGGATGGATCGACGTGCCGGGTTCAACAAGAATTGTACCGGTATGCAACCGGGCTCATTGAATCGAAGGTGCACCTACCCCAGATTCAGGCTGGGCGTTCCCTGCCCCGTCCCGACTCCAGCGGGACGCAGTGAGCCCCGCCGGACCCTCTCCGGCGGGGTTTTTTTGTCTTGCAAACTGCGGTGGCCTGACCGAAATACGACCGACCGACTAGAGAACCAACCGGAACCACCTCATGAAGCGTCTCGAACTCGCCATCGAATCGATCATTCTTGCCTCGCGCTGGCTGCTGGTCGTCTTCTATCTCGGTTTGGGTGTGGCGCTGGCCATTTATGGGCTGTCGTTCGGCAAGAAGCTCTACGAGTTCATCACCTTGGCCTTTACGCTCGGCGACACCGACACCATCCTGAAGATGCTCGGTCTCATCGACGCGGCACTGGTCGCCTCGCTGGTGGTGATGGTCATCATCTCGGGCTACGAGAATTTCGTCAGCCGCTTCGACGACCAGGACGGTGGCGTCCACTGGCTGGGCACGATCGATGTCGGGTCGCTGAAGGTCAAGGTCGCCTCGACCATCGTCGCCATCTCCTCCATCCACCTTTTGCAGGTGTTCCTGAACTCGTCGTCCTACACGACCGATCAGCTGATGTGGCTGACCATCATCCATCTCGCCTTCGTCATCTCGGCGTTCATGCTCGCCTATATCGACCGGCTGATGGGTCTGAGCAAAGGCAAGAAGGGCGAGGTGGAGTGAGGCAGGCGCCGGCCGGCGTTGATCATTCCAGCAGGATCGATGCCTATCGCCTGTTTGAGCAGGCTTTCCTGCGACTTAACGAGTGGCGGATGGCTTGGCTCGACGCCGGGGTCTAGTAGATATTCCTGATCTTGCTGTCTGTGCGGGCAAATACCTCATCGGGGACAAAAAAGTCGCCGGCCAAAGGCCCGGTCGCATCTGGCGAATAGACCGAAAAGTCGCTGACGCCCTCGGCGCGCAGCACCTCCTCGTCTATGTAGAAATTGCCTGATGCCTCGCGCGATGGCCGCATGAAAATGGCATGCGCGGCATCGGCCATGATGTCGGGCAAACGGCTCATCGCCGCCACCGTCGCGCCGCCGAGCAGATTGCGCACCGCCGCCGTATCGATGGTCGAGATCGGCCATAGCGAATTGACCGCAATGCCATCCTTGGCGAACTCGGCGCTCATGCCCAGCGTGCACATCGACATGCCGAACTTGGCCATCGTGTAGGCGACGTGGTTCTTGAACCACTTGGCCTTCATATCGAGCGGCGGCGCCAGATTCAGGATATGAGGATTGCTGGCTAACTTCAGGTGTGGAATGCACATTTTGGAGACCAGGAAGGTGCCGCGCGTATTGATCTGGTGCATCAGATCGTAGCGCTTCATGTCGGTCTCCAGCGTGCCGGTGAGCTGGATGGCGCTGGCATTGTTGACGCAGATGTCGATGCCGCCGAACTTTTCCACGGTCTTTGCAACCGCCTCGGCCACCTGCGCCTCTTCACGGATATCGCACAGCACAGGCAGCGCCTTGCCGCCGGCCTGCTCGATCTCTTCAGCCGCTGTGTAGATCGTGCCCGGCAATTTCGGGTGCGGCTCGGCGGTCTTGGCCGCGATCGTCACATTGGCGCCATCGCGCGCGGCGCGCAGCGCGATCGCCAGCCCGATGCCGCGCGACCCGCCGGAGATGAACAGCGTCTTTCCCTTGAGCGACATTTTTCCTCCGCCTGCGTATTTTTCCTTGCATAATCCTTGCCTGTGGCGGTCACGGATACAAGAGCTTGCGGTGCGACGCCGTGGTGACGCTGCGGAGGCTGGCATGCGTGGCGATAGGAAACCCATTGGATTTGCCGGTCGGCTGATATATATTCTATACAAATGGGCAGACTATAGAATGGCACTGTCGATCAAAAACATGGAAGTCGAAAAACTGGCGCGCGAACTCGCCCGCCGCCGCCGCGTGTCGGTGACGGAGGCGATCCGCCAGAGCCTTGAGCGTGAAGTTGCGCGCGAGCGGCTGGTGCCGCGCGACGAAACCGATGACTTGTTTCGGCGGTTGATGGCGATTGCCGACAGCGCCGGAAAAGTTCCCAAGCGCGAGAATGCGATG
Organism: Mesorhizobium sp. M0293; assembly: GCF_040321735.1. Lineage (NCBI taxonomy): Bacteria > Pseudomonadati > Pseudomonadota > Alphaproteobacteria > Hyphomicrobiales > Phyllobacteriaceae > Mesorhizobium > Mesorhizobium sp. M0293. The sequence continues at coordinate 2,317 of NZ_JAMYSA010000047.1, read as the reverse complement.
ACCGATGACGAAATCCTCGGCTACGACGAATTCGGGATCCCGACGAAATGATCGTCGATTCCTCGGCCCTGGTCGCTATCCTGCGCGCCGAGCCTGGTCACGAGCGTTTGGTGTTGGCGATCGCACAGGCCAAAAGGCGGCTGTTGGCGGCGCCAACCTTTCTTGAAACGACGATGGTGCTCGCCGGCGGCAGGCAGGATGAAATCCTTGATCGCCTCGACGACTTCCTGCGCACCGCCTCGATCGAGACCGTTGCCTTTACCGCCGACCATGCCGCCGTCGCACGCCAGGCCTTCCTGCGCTACGGCAAGGGCCGGCATCCGGCGGCGCTGAATTTTGGCGACTGCATCGCCTACGCCACGGCGCGTCTCGAAGCCATGCCGCTGCTGTTCAAGGGTGAGGATTTCCGCCTCACCGATATTGAAGCGGCGGTGTGATCGATATCAGACCAGCACCAGCCCTTGCCGCATAGCAATGGCAATCGCATCGGTGCGGTTGGCGGCACCCAGCTTGATCAGGATCGCGGCGACGTGGAACTTCGCCGTGTGCACGGAAATGTTCAGCCGCCGCGCGATCACCTTGTTTGGCGCGCCCTCGGCCAGCAGTGCCAGCACTTCCGCCTCGCGTGGCGACAGCGTTGGGCGGGCGGCATGCTCGTCGGAGGCTTCATCCTCGAACGGCTCGCCCTCGCCGGCATGGAAATCCTCGTGGCGCCCGCCTCTGCCGTCGCCAGATACGCGATAGCCGGCCGCTGCCAGCCGCGCCGCGGCAGCGATCAGCAAATCGTCCGCGCCAGCGGGTATAACGGCCAACACCTCGCCGGCAGGCCGCTCGATATTGGCGCGTCCCGACAGCAGCACCCGTGGAATGGAAGCCGACACGGCGTCGCCACTGCTGTCGTCGACGATGGCGACGTCGGCTCTGCCGGCGCCGGCCACGACCGGCAGCAGGTCATCGCTCGCCGCTAGCGAGGCCGCCAGGCGCTCGGCGCGTGACGCATCGCCAAGCGCAATCAGCACCACCAGCCGCCGCGAGACGGCACCGTCAGTCATGATCCGGTCGCTGGTGAGCGTGTCCATCACTCCTCTCAGGAAAGTGGCTTTTCGCCGATCGTCAGCGCGACATCACGCTGTTCGCCGCCGCGTATGACGCCGAGCGTCACCGAAGCGCCGGCGCTGTCGGGCCCGAGCCTGCGGATCAGGTCGCGCGGGCCATGCACGGCCTCGCCGTTCCACGCCACGATGATGTCGCCGAGCGAGAGGCCGGCGGCCTTGGCCGGGCCATCCTCGTCGAGGCTCATCACCATCGCGCCATGCGCGTCGCGGTCGCGCACCGGATGCAGGCCGGCGCCGAGATATCCGCGCGCGACATGACCTTTTTCGCGCAGCGTCGCAACCGCCCGCTCGATTGTCTCGTAAGGCATCACCAGCGCCCGGTGGCGCGGCCCGAACAACAGCATACCGATCAGCGCACCCTTGGCGTCGAGCACCGGGCCGCCCTCGAAGCGGCCGCCAGCGCCGACGGCAAGATTGATGCGCCTGTCGATGGTGCCGCCGCGCATCGAACGCCAAGCCGGGCCGACCTCGCCGACCGAGCCCGATACGGCCAGAGCGGAACCGTCACTGTTGCCGATGGCGATTGCGATGTTGCCGGGCCGCACCGCACCAGCCCTGGCCAATGGCTCGGCGTTGACGGCAGTAGCCGGCTTCAGCAGGGCGACGCCGGTCGAAGGATCGCGGCCGATAAGTTCGGCCTTCACCGTCTCACCCGAGGCCAGCACCAGCTCGATCTCCTCGCCGGCCTCGACAGCCTCTTCGGCGGTGACGAAATAACCGTCACGCCAATGAAAGGCGCTTGCCGTGCGGTGATGATGCGTGGCGAAACTCGCCGTTGCCGGCGCCGCCTTGGCGGCGAGATCGGCGATGGCTTCCGAAAACGCACTCAGATTGAAATCGCTCATATTGGTCTCCTGGGTTCATCCATGCCCCAGATATCGCTCGATAGCGCGCCTAGAGATACTCGCCTGACGGCTAGTCGGTGGTTTGACTGGCCATCTGGTCAGGTCGCGGCGGTTCCAGCCGCTCCGCACATATAGTCACGATCAAGCCTGAACACACGGAGCCCTTCCATGGCCCTCGCCGCCGCCAAATTCCAAACCGATGATACGCTGCTCGATGCCTATTCGACGACGGTCGCCGCTGCGGTCGCCCGCATCCGCCCGGCCCTCTGCCGCATCGCCCGGACTGGCGGGGCGGGGGGCCCCGGGTGCGGGGTCGTCCTCGCGCCCGCCGGGGAGGGGGGCCCCCATTTGCCTGTC
>NZ_JAMYSA010000046.1:0-49338 GCF_040321735.1 Mesorhizobium sp. M0293 | reverse complement strand
GTGAAATCTCGCTCGGCCGCATCGCCGGCGCGGTGCTGCTGCTGGCCGGAGCGCTGCTCGTCCGGCTCTACTGATGCGCGTCGATCTCTTTGACTTCGATTTGCCGGAGGAGCGCATCGCGCTTCGCCCGTCGGAGCCGCGCGACAGCGCCAAAATGCTGGTGATCAAACCGGGCGAAGGGCTCGACGACCGCACGGTTGGTGACCTGCCATCCTTGCTCAGGGCCGGCGACGTGCTGGTTTTCAACGACACCAAGGTCATTCCGGCGCAGCTCAAAGGCATCAGGCGGCGCGGCGAGGCACAGGCACAGGTCGAGGCCACGCTGCATATGCGCATGACGCCGGACCGCTGGCTGGCCTTCATGCGGCCGGGCAAGCGTATCGCCATCGGCGACCGCATCCATTTCGGCCATGACGGCAATTCCTGTTTCCTCGGCCAGCTTGATGCCACGGTGATCCAGAAAGGCGAGGGAGGCGAGGCGCTGCTCGGCTTCGACCTGTCGGGGCCCTTCCTCGACGAGGCTCTGCATGCGGTCGGCCACATTCCGCTGCCGCCCTATATCGCCTCCAAGCGCGACGACGACGAGCGCGACCGGGCCGACTACCAGACCATCTATGCCCGGGAGGAAGGCGCCGTCGCGGCACCGACCGCGGGCCTGCATTTCACGCCAGAGCTTTTTGCAACGCTTGACGCCAAGGGCATCGAACGCCGCTTCGTCACCTTGCATGTCGGCGCCGGTACGTTCTTGCCGGTGAAGGCAGATGACACCGCCGACCACAAGATGCATGCCGAGACCGGTTCGGTCAGCGCAGAAACAGCGGATGCGCTCAATGCGGCCAGGGCAAGGGGCGGGCGCATCGTCGCCGTCGGCACGACCTCGCTGCGCCTGCTGGAGAGCGCGGCGCGTGAGAACGGTGCTCTGGCCGCCTGGTCCGGCCCGACCGACATCTTCATCACGCCCGGCTATCGCTTTCGTACCGCCGACATGCTGATGACCAATTTCCATCTGCCGCGCTCGACGCTGTTCATGCTGGTTTCAGCCTTCAGCGGCCTCGACATGATGCGCGCGGCCTATGCGCATGCGATCGAGAACCGCTACAGATTCTATTCCTATGGCGACGCAAGCTTGCTTTATCGAGCGGAGACGAGCGATGGATGATGATCTCAAGAGCCTGGACCGCGATGCCCTGATCGCGGAGGTGAAAAAGCTTCGCACCGGCATTCGTGCGCATCGCGATGCCACAGGCCACGATCTGTGCTGGCATCACCCCGATCTGTGGGATCTCTTGCCGGAGAAGACCGAACCGGCGATCGCCGTGCCACCTTGGCCAAAATTCATGCGTGGCTGCATTCGCTACCGGCAGTCGCTCGACAAGCAGGCGCCGGACGCCCCGGTCCATGACAAGGAATTCAATGGCTAAGCCGTTCAGCTTCAAGGTTCTGGCAACCGACGGCAAGGCGCGGCGCGGCGTGATCGACATGCCGCGCGGTGAAATCCGCACGCCGGCCTTCATGCCGGTCGGCACCGGCGGCACCGTCAAGGCGATGTATATGGACCAGGTACGCGGTGTCGGTGCCGACATCATCCTTGGCAACACCTATCATCTGATGCTCCGGCCCGGCGCCGAGCGTGTGGCGCGGCTCGGCGGCTTGCATGAATTCGCCCGCTGGCCGCATCCGATCCTGACCGACAGTGGCGGTTTCCAGGTGATGTCACTGTCGAAGCTGAGAAAGCTGACCGAAAAGGGCGTCACCTTCCGCTCACATATCGACGGCGCCGCCTACGAGATGTCGCCGGAGCGTTCGATCGAGATTCAGGGACTGCTCGATTCCGACATCCAGATGCAGCTCGACGAATGCACGGCGCTGCCGGCCGAGATGAAGGAGATCGAGCGCGCCATGGAGCTGTCGCTGCGCTGGGCCGATCGCTGCAAGACGGCGTTCGGCGATCAGCCGGGCAAGGCGATGTTCGGCATCGTGCAAGGCGGCGACAACGCGGCACTACGGGAGCGCTCTGCACAGGCGCTAAGCGCGATGGAGTTGAAGGGCTATGCGGTTGGCGGTCTGGCCGTCGGCGAGCCGCAAGCGGTGATGCTCGAGATGCTCGACATCACCTGTCCGGAACTACCTGATGACAAACCGCGCTATCTCATGGGCGTCGGCACGCCTGACGATATCCTGAAATCGGTGACGCGCGGCATCGACATGTTCGATTGCGTGATGCCGACGCGAGCCGGCCGGCATGGCCTTGCCTACACCAGGCGCGGTAAGGTCAATCTGCGCAACGCCCGCCATGCCGACGATCCGCGCCCTTTGGACGAGGAAAGCGATTGCCCGGCCGCCCGGGACTACTCGCGCGCCTATCTCCACCATCTGGTGCGCTCGCAGGAGGGGCTCGGGGCCATGCTTTTGACCTGGAACAATCTCTCGTATTATCAGAGCCTTATGCAGGACATCCGTGCTGCCATCGAGGCCGGCACGTTCGGGACACGCGGCGCGGAAATCACCGAGGGTTGGGCGAGGGGCGATATTCCGTTGCGCTGAGGCTTCAAGTGCTCAGCGAATTCGATGCACGCAGGCTGCAGCCGGTGATCTGGAAGGTGCCGTCGGGCTGTTGCTGCAACGTGTAGACAGCTTCGTAGTCCTTGCCGTCGGGACCGACGATCAGCACCTGCTGGTCGATCGAACCCGGAGCCGTCTCCTCGACCTTTCCGAAGGAATAGGTCTGCGGCTTGCGCACCGGCGGGTAGCCGTTGGTCACCATGTTCATGAAGGCGTCCACGGTCGGGAAGACCCGTTTCACATTCGGGGCGGCGAAGCTGTAGGCGGTGGCGCCGTCATTGGCGATAAGGGCCTTCAGTTGGCCGTCGATGACAGACTGCCCAGCCTTGATTTCGGCGTCGCCAGCAAACGCCGACGACACGAAAATGAATGGAACGACTGCGAATGCGAAAAAGGCGCGGCGCATGGCCTGTCTCCGTTGTCCCGCGAAATATCTTCCCTCAAAAACAGCGCTGTCCGAAGACGCATCATAACATACGCTTGGCAGCCCATCGTGGTTTCAGCGATGGTGAGAATATTCATCTCGCTCGGTTCAAGCGCGGCATGCCGGTGACAGGCCTGCGAGAGGCGGTAGCCTGGGCCCGAGCCGGCTGAGCATTCATTCCAGCGCTTGAAAGCCCGCCTCCAGTCTGCCAGAAGGGCCGCTTGGACTTGGACGTTTAGCGGGACGAAGCCATGAAGGCGTTTTTCGTGCAGATCAAATGCGAGCTGGGCAAATCCTATGAGGTTGCCAGCGCGCTTGCCGATGCCGAGATCGCCTCGGAAATCTACTCCACCGCCGGCAACTACGATCTGCTCGCCAAATTCTATGTCGACGACGAGGAAGATGTCGGCCACTTCGTCAACGAGAAGGTGCAGATTCTCCCCGGCATCAAGGACACATTCACCGTCGTCACGTTCCGCGCATTCTAGCCACGAAACGCACTTGCCCGGACACGAGGCAAAGCCTGACTACCGGCATATTTCAGCTGCCTCAATTTTAGGCAGCCGCAACATACTGATCGTCCGCATCTCCCAAATGACCGATTGCGCTTGATTTTCTTCTGCGACGCCAGTGAAATGGTGTCACAGGGGAGTATGCGATTGGCAGCGTTCGATGAAATGCTTCCGGAAGTCTCCGGATTGAGAAGACCGTATTCGGCTTATGATCGCTGGCTGAAGGAGCAGGATCCGGCCAGGCTTACCGAGAAGATGCAGGACGCCGAACGCGTCTTCCGCAAGACCGGCATCACCTTCGCCGTCTATGGCGAGCAGGAAGCCTCCGAACGGCTGATCCCGTTCGACATCGTACCCCGCATCATTTCAGGCAATGAATGGCGGCGCCTCACGCAAGGCATCGAGCAACGCGTGCAGGCGCTGAACGCCTTCCTCGACGACATCTACCATCGCCAGGAAATCCTGCGCGCCGGGCGCATTCCCAGGGAGTTGATCGCCAAGAACGAGGCGTTTCTGCCCGAGATGATCGGGGTCAGGCCGCCGGCCGGCGTCTACACCCACATTATCGGCGTCGATATCGTCCGCATCTCAGAGGACGAATTCTATGTGCTGGAGGACAATGCGCGCACGCCGTCGGGCGTCTCCTACATGCTGGAGAACCGCGAGACGATGATGCAGCTGTTCCCCGAGCTGTTCCAGAAGATCAAGGTGCGGCCGGTGGAGAACTACCCGCAGCTTCTGCGCCAGTCGCTGGCGGCGGTGCGGCCGCAAAGCACCAAGGGCGCGCCGACCATTGCCGTGTTGACGCCCGGCAGCTTCAACTCCGCCTATTTCGAACATGCCTTTCTTGCTGACCAGATGGGCGTGCAACTGGTCGAAGGCCAGGATCTGCGGGTCGTCGACGGCCATGTCGCGATGCGCACGACCGAAGGCTACAAGCAGATCGACGTGCTGTACCGCCGCGTCGACGATTCCTTCCTCGACCCGCTGACCTTCCGCCCTGACTCCGCACTTGGCATACCCGGCATCATGGATGTCTACCGTGCCGGCAACATCACCATCGCCAATGCGCCGGGCACCGGCATCGCCGACGACAAGGCGATCTATTCCTACATGCCCGAGATCATTGAATTCTACACCGGCCGCAAGGCGATCCTGGGCAACATTCCGACCTGGCGCTGTTCGGAGCCGGACAGCCTGAAATATGTGCTTGAACACATCGGCGAGCTGGTGATCAAGGAGGTCCACGGTTCCGGCGGCTACGGCATGCTGGTCGGGCCGGCGGCGACCAAGAAGGAATGCGAGGATTTTTCCAAGAAGCTTGCGACAAAGCCGTCGAACTACATCGCCCAGCCGACACTGGCGCTGTCGACTTGCCCGATCCTGACCGACAAGGGGCTGGCGCCGCGCCATGTCGATCTCAGGCCCTATGTGCTGGTCTCCGACCGCATCCAGATCGTGCCCGGCGGGCTGACCCGCGTCGCGCTGAAGGAGGGGTCGCTGGTCGTGAATTCCTCGCAGGGTGGCGGGACGAAGGATACGTGGGTGCTGGATGATTGAAGCGAATAGCGAGTAGCGAGTAGCGAATAGGGGAAGGGCAGCAAAACGACGATTAACTCTTACAGGGACTTGATTGTTTGGAAGGCGGCCGTCGAGTTGGCCGTAGATTGCTATTCGGTAACAAAGGCCTTTCCAAACAGCGAAGTCTACGGAATGACCTCTCAGATGCGGCGGTCGTCCGTATCAATTGCCGCAAACATCGCTGAAGGGCATGGGCGAGAAAGTACGGGATCATTCATTCAATTTCTTCGCATGGCCCAGGGGTCTCTCAAAGAGTTGGAAACGCACCTGATCGTGTCCGCAAAAGTAGGGTTGATGGTCGAAGCAGAGGTGGTGCGCTTGCTTAGCAAAGCCGATGAGATCGGGAAAATGCTACGTTCTATGATCAGGAGCCTGCAACAAAAGTTATGAAGCTATTTTTCCCCTATTCGCTACTCGCTATTCGCTACTCGCTCAAAATCGAGGCACGTTGACATGCTTCTCGGCCGCACCGCCAACGGGCTTTACTGGATGAACCGCTATATCGAGCGAGCGGAGAATATGGCGCGGCTGGTCGATGCGGGTCTGCGCATGGCGCTGACCCGCACGCAGAACGCCTCGGAAGAGTGGAGTTCAGTGCTGCTCAGCGCCGGTTCCGACATCACCTTCAGTCAGAAATATTCTGACTATACCGCCGCCAATGTCGCCGACTTTCTTTTGCGCGACACGTCGAATCCGTCGAGCACGATGGCGTCGATCGAGACGGCCCGCAACAATGCCCGCATGGTGCGCACCGCGCTGACGCGCGAGACATGGGAGAGCATCAACGAAGCCTGGATGTCGCTGAAGCGAATGCTGGCCAGGCCGATCGACGAGCGCGACCTGCCCAGCGTGCTCGACGCGATCAAGCGCGAGACGGCGCTGATCCGCGGCTCGTTCTACGGCACCATGCTGCGCAACGAGATTTTCGATTTCTCCCAACTCGGCACCTATGTCGAGCGCGCCGACAACACGGCGCGCATCCTCGACGTGAAATACTACGTACTTCTGCCGTCGATCTCCTGGGTCGGCTCGACGCTCGACAACTACCAGTGGGAATCGATCCTCCGTTCAGTGTCGGCGCATCGCTCCTATCGCTGGGTCTATGACGCCGACTACAAGCCGACCAACATCGCCGATTATCTGATCCTCAATGTCCGCATGCCGCGCTCGCTGACCTTCTGCTATCGCTTCCTGTCGGAGCATCTGAAGTTCCTCGGCGACGATTACGGCGAACGTCATGCCTGCCACGCAACGGCGGAGAAAACGCAGACGATGCTGAGAGCCGGATCGATCAAGGATATTTTCGATGCCGGCCTACATGAATTCCTGGCCAATTTCATTCGCGACAACACCAGGCTCGGCGACGAGATCGCGCAGGACTACCGGTTCAATTGAGCATGACTCCGAAAACTGGGACAGGATCATGCTCACAGGCGGGACATAGCGCATGCGGCTGAAGATCACCCACCGGACCGAATACCGCTACGATGCACCGGTGCACTATCTGTTGCAGCGGTTGCGGCTGCTTCCGGTCAGCGGATCGACGCAGACTGTTTTGTCCTGGGCGCTGGCGATCGAAGGCGCGCGCGAAGAGGTTCGCTTTGTCGACCATTTCGGCAATGACACAAGGCTGTTGAGCGTCGAGGGCGAGCGCGACTTCATCACGGTGGAAGCATCAGGCGAAGTGGTGACGCGCGACACCGCAGGCGTCTCCGGACCACACCAGGGGTTCACACCGCTATGGCTGTACAGCCATGAAACACCATTGACGGCGATCGGCAGTGGTGTTCGCGAACTCGCCACATCGGTTGGCAAGGGCACCGACATCGAAAGGCTGCACCGGCTGATGGCTGTTATTAGCGAGCGCGTCGCCTACACGCCCGGCACCACCAATGCGACGACGCCGGCGGAGGAAGCCTTGGCGCTGAAAACCGGTGTCTGCCAGGATCACACCCATGTCTTTGCCGCCGCTGCCCGCGCCATGGGCTTTCCGGCCCGTTACGTCAGCGGCTATCTGATGCTGGATGCGACGGTCGAGCAGGCCGCAAGTCATGCCTGGGCCGAAGCGCATGTTTCGGGCCTCGGCTGGGTTGCCTTCGACGCCGCCAATGGCATTTCGCCTGACGAGCGCTATGTAAAGGTGGCAACCGGCCGCGACTACCGCGACGCCACGCCGGTGTCGGGAATTCGGCTGGGACAGGTCGAAGAACAGCTTGCGGTCACCGTCACGGTGGAGCAGTAATCCTACGCAGGATTGCCGCCAGAAGAGATTCCATGACTTATTGCGTCGGCCTGAAGATCGATCGCGGGCTCGTGTTCATGTCGGACACGCGCACCAATGCCGGCATGGATTCGATTTCCACCTTCCGCAAGATGCATGTCTGGGAACAGCCGGGCGAGCGCGTCATCGTTTTGATGTCGGCGGGCAACCTGGCGACGACGCAGGCCGTGGTCAGCCTGCTTGATGAACGCACCAAGGCAGTTGCCGATCGTCACGCCACGCTGCTGGAGACGCCGTCAATGTATCAGACGGTGCGGCTGGTCGGCGACACGGTCAAGGAAGTCATCGCCAGTTCGTCACCAGCCGGCGAGAAGGCGGATTCCTACTTCAATGCCTCCTTCATTCTCGGCGGCCAGATCAAGGGCAGCGAGCCGCGCCTGTTCATGATCTATCCCGAAGGCAATTTCATCGAATCGACCGATGACACGCCGTTTTTCCAGATCGGCGAGACCAAATACGGCAAGCCCATCATCATCCGCGCCTATGAAAAGACGATGAGCCTCGCCGAGACCGTGAAGCTGCTGCTGGTGTCGTTCGATTCGACGTTGAAGTCGAACCTATCCGTCGGCTTGCCGCTCGACCTGCTCTTCCTGGAGAAGGACGCTTTCAAGGTCGGATTGAAAAAGCGGATCGGCCAGGACGACCAATATTACCGCACGATCTCGGACGGCTGGTCGAATGCGCTGAAGACGGCCTTTGCCAGCCTGCCTGATTTCCCTGGCTGAGGCGTTCCGCATTCGCGGGTGGTTGCATATATTTCACGCGTTAAATAATAAGGGCCAGCCGCGGCGGATGGCGGCGAGGGATCATGTCGGGAGGATAGGATGAACAACGATGAGTTCCGGCAGTGGTCGCGGCGTGCCGCCGACTGGGGCGCCGACTACCGCAACACGCTGCGCGAGCGGCCGGTGCGGCCGCTGGTCGAGCCCGGCGACATCTTTAGAAGCATAGAGGCGTCTCCACCCGAAGACGCCGAACCGATGGACCGGATCTTCGCCGACTTCGAAGAGAAGATTCTGCCGGGGATGACGCATTGGCAGCATCCGCGTTTCTTTGCCTACTTCCCGGCCAATGCGGCGCCGGTCTCGGTGGTGGCGGAATATCTGGTTTCGGCGATGGCCGCGCAATGCATGCTTTGGCAGACGTCGCCGGCGGCGACCGAACTCGAAACGCGCACCGTCGACTGGATGCGCCAGGCGCTCGGCCTGCCCGAAGGGTTCGCCGGGGTGATCCAGGATTCGGCCTCGTCGGCGACACTGGCCGCGGTGCTGACCATGCGCGAACGGGCTCTCGACTGGCAAGGCAACAAGCAAGGCCTGGCCGGGCAAGCGCGATTGCGCATCTATTCCTCCGACCAGGTGCACACTTCGATCGACCGGGCGATCTGGGTGTCCGGCATCGGCGAGGACAATCTCGTGCGCATTCCCGTCGGTGGTCGTTTTCGCGCCATGGATACGGCAGCCCTCGAGGCGGCGATCGTCGCCGACCGGGAAGCCGGCATGCTGCCAACGGGGATCATCGCTTGTGTCGGCGGCACCAGCGCCGGCGGCACCGACGATATTGCAGCGGTTGCCGAGGTGGCGCGGCGGCATGGCCTTTATCTCCACGTCGATGCCGCCTGGGCCGGATCTGCAATGATCTGTCCAGAGTATCGGCATTTCTGGACGGGTGTCGAAGGTGCCGATTCGGTCGTTTTCAATCCGCACAAATGGCTCGGAGCCCAGTTCGACTGCTCGATCCAGTTCCTGCGCGACCCGGAAAGCCATGTCAGGACGCTGGCTATCAAGCCGGATTATCTGAAGACGCACGGTCATGACGGCATCATCAACTATTCCGAATGGTCGGTGCCGCTCGGCCGGCGCTTCCGCGCGTTGAAATTGTGGTTCCTGTTGCGTGCGCATGGGCTGGAAAACCTGCGCACGATGATCCGCAACCATGTCGCGTGGAGCGAAGGGCTTGCCGCGCGGCTGGCAAGCGAGCCGGATTTCGAGATCGTCAGCGAGCCTATGCTGTCGCTGTTCTCGTTCCGACACAAGGCAGCAACCGACGCGGAGGCGGACGAGCACAATCTGCGGCTGGTCAATGCGATCAACGACGATGGCCGCATCTACCTGACGCAGACGCGGGTCGATGGACGGATAGCCATCCGTTTCCAGGTCGGACAGTTCGAAGCGACCGCCGCCGATGTCGATATGGCCTTCACCGTCGTCACGGAAATCGCGCGCGGTGTGGTCTGAGCAAGTCCAGCCGGGATTGCGCTGGCGTTTGCCTTTGCGATCATATGCATTTCGTTAGCCGGCTTATGCCTTTTCATCGGTTTCGTTTTCGACTATAGACAAGAAAAACGAAAACGGGAGGTTGCCCTATGTATCTGTCGCCACGCCATGCTGAAATCATCCAGATGGCCAAGGATCATGGTCGGGTGCTAGTCGAGGATCTGGCCACACATTTCAATGTGACGCCGCAGACCATACGCAAGGATCTCAACGATTTGTGCGACCAGCGGCTGCTTTCGCGCATCCATGGCGGCGCGCTGTTCCCGTCCGGCATCGAGAACATGGAGTATGAGGCCAGGCGCAAGATCGCCGCCGACGAGAAGGAGGCGATCGGCCGGGCGGCGGCCAGGCTGATCCCCGATAACGCCTCGTTGTTCATCAACATCGGCACCACGACAGAGTCCGTCAGCAAAGCGCTGCTCGATCACAGCGGTCTCATGGTCATCACCAATAACATCAATGTTGCCAATAGGATGCGGATATATCCCTCGATCGAGGTGGTGATTGCCGGTGGTGTCGTGCGCGGTTCCGACGGCGGTGTGGTCGGCGAGGCGGCGGTCGACTTCATCAGGCAGTTCAAGGTCGACTATGCGGTGATCGGCGCCTCCGCCATCGATCATGACGGCGCCTTGCTCGACTTCGATTTCCGCGAGGTCAAAGTGGCGCAGGCGATCATCGCCAACGCAAGGCATGTCATCCTGGTTTCCGACCAGACCAAATTCGAGCGAACCGCCCCGGTGCGCATCGGCCACCTGTCGCAGGTCAACACCTTCATCACCGACCGTTGCGACATCCCGTCGGTGCGCAAAATCTGCCAGGAAGCCGAGGTTCAACTGATCGAAACATCGCTCGGTTAAGCGATTTCGACGCTCCATCGCAGTCTTCTCACAGGCTTGTGATATTTCGTTTGACATTCGTTATCATTTCGAAATAATTCCGACACGGTTTCGTAAAAGGCCAAAAATGGTGCAATGCGAAATCGTTGGAGGAATTCGTGGACGCATCTCCGATCCGTGACATTTTCGTCATTGGTGGCGGCATCAATGGGTGCGGTATCGCCCGCGATGCCGTTGGGCGCGGTTTTTCCGTCTTCCTCGCCGAGATGAACGACTTGGCCAGCGGGACCTCCTCGGGCTCGACCAAATTGATCCATGGCGGCCTGCGCTACCTAGAATTCTACGAATTCCGCCTGGTGCGCGAGGCGCTGATGGAGCGCGAGGTTCTCTGGAAGAATGCGCCGCACATCATCTGGCCGATGCGCTTCGTGCTGCCCTATGCCAAGGGCCTGCGCCCAGCCTGGCTGATCAGGCTCGGTCTCTTCCTCTACGACCACATCGGCGGGCGCAAATTGCTGCCGGCGACCAGGACGCTGGACATGGCCAGGGATCCGGCCGGCAAGCCTCTGAAACCATTGTTTAAAAAGGCCTTCGAATATTCGGATGGCTGGGTCAACGATGCACGGCTGGTGGCACTGAATGCGCGTGATGCCGCCGACCGCGGTGCAACGGTCCGCACCCGCACGAAAGTGGTCGGTGCGCGCCGCGAAAACGGTTTGTGGACGGTCCAGATCGAGGATCTGCAGACCGGCGAGACCGAGGAGATCAAGGCGCGCCTGCTGGTCAATGCCGCCGGGCCCTGGGTCGATCATGTACTTTCCGGCGTCGTCGGCCTCCACGATGTGCACAATGTCCGCCTCGTGCAGGGCAGCCATATCGTCATCGCCAAGAAGTTCGACGATCCGCGTGCCTATTTCTTCCAGAACCGGGATGGCCGCATCATCTTCGCCATTCCCTATGAGGAAGAGTTCACACTGATCGGCACCACCGACCAGGACTATCCCGGCGATCCACATGACGTGAAGATAACCGACACCGAGATCGACTACCTCTGCGCCGCGGCAAGCGAATATTTCGCGCAACCGGTCAAGCGCACGGACATCGTCTGGACCTATTCGGCCGTTCGTCCGCTCTATGATGACGGCGCCTCCAAGGCGCAGGAAGCGACGCGCGACTATGTGCTCAAAGCCGATGGCGGCGAGGGCGCTGCCCCCATCGTCAACGCCTTCGGCGGCAAGATCACCACCTATCGCCGGCTGTCGGAATCGATGCTGGAAAAGATCGAGGGTTTTCTTGGCAAGCGCGGCAAGCCGTGGACGGCAAACGCGCCACTGCCGGGCGGCGATTTCCCGGCCACTGGTTTCGATGCCGAAGTGGCGAAACTAAAAACCGCCTATCCGTTCCTCGACGCGCGCCTGGCCCGCCGGCTGACTAGGCTCTACGGCACCCGCGCCAGGATGCTGTTGGGGCTGGCCAAATCGAATGCTGATCTCGGCCGTAACTTTGGCGCCGATCTTTTTGAGGCCGAGGTGCGCTACCTCGTTCAAAACGAATGGGCGGTCACATCAGAAGATGTATTGTGGCGCCGGACCAAGCGCGGTCTGCATCTCAGCCGCGAACAGGTGGCCGCGCTCGATGAATTCATGCGCGGCATAAGCCGGCGACATGTCGCGGCTGCCGAATGAAGAGGGGTTTGAGCTGATGCGGAAGGCCTGGGAGGAGGCGTCATGCTGGAACTGAGGAACGTCACCAAGAAGGTTGGTGCGGTCGAGCATATCCGCGACGTGTCGTTGACGCTTAAGCATGGCTCGCTCAACGTCCTGCTCGGGCCCACGCTTTCCGGCAAGACCAGCCTGATGCGGCTGATGGCCGGCCTCGATGTGCCGACCTCCGGTTCGATCTGGTTCGACGGCCAGAATGTCACCGGCGTGCCGGTGCAGAAGCGCAAGATCGCCATGGTCTACCAGCAGTTCATCAACTATCCGGCGATGACCGTTTATGAGAACATCGCCTCGCCGTTGCGGGTGGCCGGCGTCGAGCAGGCCAAGATCGACAGTCAGGTGCGTGAAGCCGCCGCCCTTTTGAAACTGACACCTTACCTCGACCGCACGCCGCTCAGCCTGTCCGGCGGCCAGCAGCAGCGCACCGCACTGGCGCGCGCCATCGTCAAGAATGCCAGCCTGGTTCTGCTCGACGAGCCGCTTGCCAATCTCGATTACAAGCTGCGCGAAGAACTGCGCGCCGAACTGCCGAGGATTTTTGCCGCCGCCGGCACCATCTTCGTTTATGCCACGACCGAGCCGCATGAAGCGCTGCTGCTCGGCGGCAATACGGCGACACTTTCCGAAGGCCACATCACCCAGTTCGGCCCGACAATCGACGTGTTCCGCAAGCCGGTCGATCTGGTGACGGCCAAAACTTTCGCCGACCCGCCGCTCAACACCATCGTGCTGGCCAAGAAGGGTCCGGACTTTTTGCTCGAAGGCGGCGTCAAGCTGCCGGTGCCGGCCGAACTCGTCGGCATTGCCGATGCGAACTATACGGTCGGCTTCCAGCCGCACCATCTTTCGCTCGATCGGCCCAATGCGTTGGCCGTGCCGGTGCGTGCGAAGGTCACCATCACCGAGATCACCGGGTCGGAGAGCTTCATTCATCTCGACTTCGCCGATGCGCGCTGGGTCATGCTGACCCACGGTATCCTCGATTTCGAGACTGACGCCGCGATCGACGTGTTTATCGACCCGCGTCACATCATGGTCTTCGACGGGCAAGGCCGCGCCGTAAGCGCACCGAAGCTGGCGGCATAGGAGAGCGATATGGCGCGCATCGACGTCAATCACATCCGTCACTCCTACCTGCCGAACCCGCGGACAGATGCCGATTTTGCTCTCAAGGAAGTGCATCACGTCTTCGAGGATGGCGGCGCCTATGCGCTGCTCGGGCCCTCCGGTTGCGGCAAAACCTCGCTGCTCAACATCATTTCGGGTCTCCTTCATCCCTCACATGGCCGGTTGCTGTTTGACGGCAAGGATGTGACCAGTCTGTCGACGCAAGAGCGCAACATCGCGCAGGTGTTCCAGTTCCCGGTCATCTACGACACGATGACCGTCTACGACAATCTGGCCTTCCCGCTGCGCAATCGCGGCGTGCCGGAAGCCGATGTCGACCGCAAGGTGCGCGAGACGCTCGAGATGATCGACCTGGCGTCGTGGGCGAAGAAGAAGGCGAGGGGGCTGACCGCCGACCAGAAGCAGAAGATCTCGCTCGGCCGCGGACTGGTGCGCTCGGATGTCAACGCCATTCTGTTCGACGAGCCGCTGACCGTCATCGATCCGCATATGAAGTGGGTGCTGCGCTCGCAGTTGAAGCAGCTGCACCGCCGCTTCGGCTACACCATGGTCTATGTCACGCACGACCAGACCGAGGCGCTTACCTTCGCCGACCAGGTCGTGGTCATGTATGATGGCGGTATCGTCCAGATCGGCACGCCGGCGGAACTGTTCGAACGGCCGCGCCACACTTTCGTCGGCTATTTCATCGGCTCGCCCGGCATGAACGTCATGCCGGTGGCAATCGACGGCAAGACGGCGACGCTTGGATCGCAGCGGATCGAACTGCCAGGCGCACCCAAGGCAGCCAGCGGCGCCATCGAGCTTGGCATTCGTCCCGAATATGTCCGGCTCGGCCGCGACGGCATGGCCGTGCAGGTCAGCAAGATAGAGGATCTCGGCCGCCACAAGGTGGTGCGCGCCAAGCTCGAAGGGCGCGACATCGCTGCCGTGATCGGTGAGGACGAAACCGTACCCGCTGAACCAAAGATGCGGTTCGACCCGGCCGGCATCAACATCTATGCCGATTCCTGGCGCGTCGAGATGGGGGCATAGATGGAAAAGACCTGGAACAACAAGGCCTGGTTCCTAGTGCTGCCGGTGCTGGTGCTGGTGGCGTTCTCGGCGGTGATCCCACTGATGACCGTCGTCAACTATTCGGTGCAGGACACGTTCGGAAACAACGTCTTCTTCTGGGCCGGCACCGAGTGGTTCGAGGAACTGCTCTCTTCCAGCCGCTTCTGGGAGGCGATGGTCCGTAACCTCATCTTCTCCTTTATCATCCTCGCCATCGAAGTGCCGCTCGGCATCTTCATAGCCCTCAACATGCCCAAGAAGGGCTGGGGCGTACCGGTCTGCCTGGTGCTGATGGCACTGCCGCTGTTGATCCCGTGGAACGTCGTCGGCACCATCTGGCAGGTTTTCGGGCGCAACGACATCGGATTGCTCGGCTATTACGTCAATGCGCTCGGCATCGACTACAACTACGTGCAGGATTCGTTCGACGCCTGGGTCACCGTCATCATCATGGACGTCTGGCACTGGACCAGCCTCGTCGTGCTACTCTGCTATGCGGGCCTGGTCTCCATTCCGGATGCCTTCTATCAGGCGGCCAAGATCGACGGTGCCTCGCGCTGGGCGGTGTTCCGCTACATCCAACTGCCGAAGATGAACCGGGTGCTGCTGATCGCCGTGCTGCTACGCTTCATGGACAGCTTCATGATCTACACGGAGCCTTTCGTGGTGACGGGCGGCGGACCGGGTAACTCGACGACATTCCTTTCGATCGACCTGGTCAAGACGGCGCTCGGCCAGTTTGACCTCGGCCCGGCCGCGGCCATGTCGCTGGTCTACTTCCTCATCGTTCTTCTGCTGTCATGGGTGTTTTACACCGTGATGACCAACTACGACGCGGAGCGCTGAGATGAGCGGCGCCAACGAAAGAACGACGAGGCAGGAAAGAGTGAGCGAAACGACGGCTTCGGAAGGACTTGCCAGCGCAATGTCGCAGGACCAGATCGCGCGGCTGATGCGCCGTCGCGGCGAGGAATCGCGCTGGTGGTGGATCGTGCCGACGGTCTACATCATCGTGCTGTTGCTGCCGATCTACTGGCTCATCAATATGAGCTTCAAGACCAATGCCGAGATCGTCTCCTCGCTGACGCTGTATCCGCATCAGCCTACGATCGCCAATTACGTCACCATCTTCACCGATGCATCCTGGTATTCGGGCTACATCAACTCGATCACCTATGTGGTGATGAACATGGTGATCTCGGTGGCAGCGGCGCTGCCGGCGGCCTACGCCTTCTCGCGTTATCGCTTCCTCGGCGACAAGCACCTGTTTTTCTGGCTGCTGACCAACCGGATGGCGCCACCGGCGGTGTTCGCGCTGCCCTTCTTCCAGCTCTATTCGGCCTTCGGCCTGATCGACACCCACATCGCCGTCGCGCTGGCGCATTGCCTGTTCAACGTGCCGCTGGCGGTGTGGATCCTCGAAGGCTTCATGTCGGGCGTGCCGAAGGAAATCGACGAGACCGCCTATATCGACGGCTACTCGTTCCCGCGCTTCTTCGTCAGGATCTTCATGCCGCTGATCGCGAGCGGCATCGGCGTCGCCTGCTTCTTCTGCTTCATGTTCTCGTGGGTGGAACTGCTTATCGCCCGCACGCTGACCACGACCGACGCCAAGCCGATCGCCGCCACCATGACCCGCACGGTCTCGGCCGCCGGCATGGACTGGGGCCTGCTCGCCGCCGCCGGCGTGCTGACGCTGATCCCCGGCGCGCTGGTCATCTGGTTCGTGCGCAACTACATCGCCAAGGGCTTCGCCCTGGGGAGGGTTTGATGAAACGAACGCAGAAGTTCGCGCGCAACACCATCGCCAAGGGCTTCACCCCGGGGAGGGTTTGGTCATGAATTTCGACCTCACCTGGATGGCATGGACCTGGCCGACCGCGGCCTTCTTCGGGACCATCCTTCTGCTGCTGTGCGGCATGGCGGCGTGGGAATATGCCTCGCCGGGCGGCAATCCGCGCGTCGGCGTGCTGCGTTTCGAGACAACGCGCGGCGACCGTCTCTTCCTCTCGCTGCTTGGCAGCGCCTTTATCCATCTCGCTTGGTTGGGTCTCGTCGGATCCAACCTGTGGTGGGCTCTCGCTCTCTCCGTGGTCTACGCCGTTGGCGTGTTCCGCTACGTATAGAGGGGGAAACTGTTGGAGCGACCGCGTGCCGGCGGCCGCTCCAGATCGCACTTGAAACCTTAAAACAGTGGAGGAAACACAATGCGACGGCAATTTTTAACATCAACGACTGCGCTTGTCCTATTGCTCGGGGTTGGCAACGCCTATGCCGGTATGGACGAGGCGAAAGCCTTCCTGGACAAGGAAATCGGTCCGCTTTCGACGCTCGACCGCGCCGGCCAGGAAGCCGAAATGCAGTGGTTCATCGATGCCGCGAAGCCTTTCGCCGGCATGGACATCAAGGTCGTTTCGGAAACCATCGCCACGCACCAGTATGAATCGCAAGTGCTGGCGCCGGCCTTTACTGCCATCACCGGCATCAAGATCACGCATGACGTCATCCAGGAAGGCGACGTCGTCGAGAAGATCCAGACCCAGATGCAGACCGGCCAGAACCTTTATGACGGCTGGGTCAACGATTCCGACCTGATCGGCACCCACTGGCGCTACCAGCAGGTGCGCAATTTGACCGACTGGATGGCTGGCGACGGCAAGGACGTCACCAATCCGAACCTCGACCTGAAGGACTTCATCGGCACCTCGTTCACGACCGCGCCCGACAAGAAGCTCTACCAGCTTCCCGACCAGCAGTTCGCGAACCTCTACTGGTTCCGGTACGACTGGTTCAACGACGAGAAGAACAAGGCCGACTTCAAGGCCAAGTACGGTTACGACCTCGGCGTTCCAGTCAACTGGTCGGCCTATGAGGATATCGCCGAGTTCTTCACCGGCCGAGAGATCGACGGCAAGAAGGTCTATGGCCACATGGACTACGGCAAGAAGGATCCGTCGCTCGGCTGGCGGTTCACTGACGCCTGGTTGTCCATGGCCGGCAACGGCGACAAAGGCCTCCCGAACGGTCTGCCCGTCGACGAATGGGGCATCAAGGTCGATGAGAACTCGCGACCGGTCGGCTCCTGCACGGCGCGCGGCGGCGACACCAACGGCCCAGCTGCCGTCTATTCGATCCAGAAATACCTCGACTGGCTGAAGGCCTACGCTCCGGCGGAAGCCCAGGGCATGACCTTCTCCGAATCCGGCCCGGTTCCGGCTCAGGGCGCGGTCGCGCAGCAGATCTTCTGGTACACCGCCTTCACCGCCTCGATGGTCGATGCCGGCGCCAAGGCAGTGCTGAACGACGACGGTACGCCCAAGTGGCGCATGGCGCCGTCGCCGCATGGCGTCTACTGGAAGGACGGCATGAAGCTCGGCTATCAGGACGTGGGTTCCTGGACTCTGATGAAGTCGACCCCAACCGACCGCGCCAAGGCCGCATGGCTTTACGCGCAGTTCGTCACCTCGAAGACCGTCGACGTGAAGAAGAGCCATGTCGGCTTGACCTTCATCCGCGAGAGCACGATCCACGACAAGAGCTTCACCGAGCGCGCTCCGAAGCTCGGCGGCCTGATCGAGTTTTACCGCTCGCCGGCGCGCGTCCAGTGGTCGCCGACCGGTACCAACGTGCCTGACTATCCGAAGCTGGCACAGCTCTGGTGGCAGGCGATCGGCGATGCTTCGTCGGGCGCCAAGACGGCGCAGGAAGCGATGGACTCGCTCTGCGGTGAGCAGGAAAAGGTGATGAGCCGCATCGAGAAGTCGGGCGTCCAGGGCGATATCGGCCCGAAGATGGCCGAAGAGCATGACCTCGCCTACTGGAACGCCGACGCGGTCAAGAAAGGCAATCTCGCTCCTCAGCTGAAGATCGAGAACGAGAAGGAAAAGCCGATCACCATCAACTACGACGAACTGGTGAAAAGCTGGCAGAAGTAGCATTGTCTATGCGGGCGTTCGCGCCCGTGTGAAATTGGGGGAGGCGGCTCGTTGCCGTCTCCCCTCTTTGTATCGAGACGGAGGGCGCTGGAATGAGCGGTTTTGTGCTGGCAATCGACCAGGGAACGACTTCGACACGGGCGATCCTGTTCGACGGTCAGATGAAGGTCGTCGGCAGCGGGCAGAAGGAATTCACCCAGCATTATCCGGCCTCCGGCTGGGTCGAGCACGATCCCGAGGATATCTGGGCGAGTGTCGTGTCTACCGTGAAGGCGGCATTGAAGAAGGCCGGCCGAAATGCTTCCGAGGTGGCCGCGCTCGGTATCACCAACCAGCGCGAGACCGTCGTCATCTGGGACAGGGCGACCGGCAAGCCGATCCACAACGCCATCGTCTGGCAGGACCGGCGCACCGCGCCACTGTGCCAGAAACTGAAGAAGCAGGGCCTGGAGAAGAAGTTCACCCGCAAGACCGGCCTGCTGCTCGATCCCTATTTTTCAGGCACCAAGATCGCCTGGATGCTCGACAAGGTGAAGGGCGCTAGAAAGCGCGCCGAGAAAGGCGAATTGCTGGCTGGCACCATCGACAGCTTCCTGATCTGGCGGCTGACCGGCGGCAAGGTCCACGCGACGGACGCCACCAACGCCTCGCGCACGCTGGTCTACAACATCGCTGAGAATGCCTGGGACGACGAGCTGCTGGCCATTCTCAACATCCCGTCAAAAATGCTTCCCGAGGTAAAAGACTGTGCCGATGATTTTGGAATCACGGAGAAAAACCTCTTCGGCGCCGAGATAAGAATCCTCGGCGTTGCCGGCGACCAGCATGCGGCGACCATTGGCCAAGCCTGCTTCGAGCCAGGCATGATGAAATCGACCTACGGCACCGGCTGTTTTGCGCTGCTCAACACAGGCAGCGATCTGGTGCGCTCGAAAAACCGACTGCTGACCACCATCGCCTATAGGCTGAACGGCAAGACGACCTACGCGCTGGAAGGCTCGATCTTCATCGCCGGTGCTGCCGTCCAATGGCTGCGTGATGGCATCAAGGTGATCGGCAAGGCCGAGCAGAGCGGCAAATTGGCGGCCGAGGCTGATCCGACGCAAAACGTCTATCTGGTGCCCGCCTTCGTCGGGCTGGGCGCGCCGCATTGGGATGCCGAAGCACGCGGCGCCATCTTTGGGCTGACCCGCAATTCCGGCCCGGCGGAGTTTGCCCGCGCGGCCCTGGAAGCCGTGGCCTACCAGACACGCGACCTGCTCGACGCCATGCGCAAGGACTGGAAGGGCGCCTCAGCCAAGACCGTGCTTCGGGTCGACGGCGGGATGGTAGCGTCCGACTGGACCATGCAGCGCCTCGCCGACATCCTCGATGCACCGGTCGACCGCCCGACCATTCTGGAGACGACCGCGCTGGGCGCCGCATGGCTGGCTGGCTCTAAAGCGGGCGTGTGGCCGGATGCCAAGAAGTTCGCGAAAAGCTGGGCGCTGGAGCGACGATTCCAGCCGGACATGGATGGCTCCGTGCGCATAGCCAAGCTTGCCGGCTGGCGCGATGCTGTTCGCAGAACGCTGAGCGTGCAATAAGCACCCGTGAGGTGATGAGTGATGGGGCGAGGGGATGAAGCCAGACTGGTATCCTGCGTGGCGCGACGAGGCTATCGAACAGCTGAATGCCAAGAATGACCGGTTGAACAAAGATTTCCACCTCGGCAGCTGGTCGCGCTATGACTATGATCTTAAGGCTGGAAAGCTTCTGTTCTCGGATGAAGGAGGCGTCAAGATCGTTACCGAGATCCAGATTGCGGGCTCTACGAGCGCCAAGGCCAGCAACTGGCTGTGGGCGTGGGCAAATTCGAATTTGCCCGGCGAGCTACTCAGCGACGCCAGGCTGGTTCGCTCCTTCGGCGAGAAGAACAGCATAGATGAGTTGACGCAGGCCTACGTGACGGACGCCGACAATGACCTGGAAGCGCTAGGCTGGGAATTGACTGGAGCGATGGCTCGAATTTGCGATGCTCTTGGGGCCTACCGTTCACCGCGTGGTGAGGGTGGAGCGCTATATTTGATTTTTAAGAGCATCAACTGGGCGATCTGACAACGGCTTTCCCGCTTAGGTATCTCGATAGAAAGCCCGCGCTGTTTCCGGCGCGGGCTTTTTACTCAGCACTCACACTTTGGATCAGTAAGGCGAACGGCACTCTCGGCGAGGGCCGTAATTCGGCTGGAACGTGTTGTCCGAAGCACGGTAGCTGCGATAGTGGTCGTAGCACCACTGCACATGCGAGTTGCCTTCATAGACACGATTGCGTTCATTGTTGATGATGGCGCCGGTGATCAGCGCGCCGGTAGCGAAGGCCGCGAGCGGGAACCAATAATCGCCGTGACGACGGTAGCCGGGGCGATATTCGCGATAGCCGCGATGGCCGTTCCAATACGCGCCGCGATTGCGGGAAAAATTGCGGTCACGCGAAAAACTGCGATTGTAGCGGTTCTTGCGCCACTCCTGGTACTGGACTGTCTGCACATCCGGCACCGCGACCTGGGATTGCGGCACATAGTTCGGTTGGGCGTTGACGGGCACTGCCTCCGCCGCAACGAATGTGGCCGAGAGCGTGGCTGCCAGCATACCCACTGTGATTCTGTTCATTGCTCTTCTCCTCGAGGGTTAGCGGACGTCCCCGTGCTGGAAAAACGAGTGGCCTATGCAATTGTTCCCGAGACAGGATGCCGCTGCGGGCTAAACGGCTGAGCTCCTTAGTTGCTCTCTCCGCTGATGCGACGAGAGAGTGCCGCGACGAGGCGAAGCCACCGTGTTTACGAACCCTCTTTTTCCGGTTGACCGGTCGAGGCACTCTCCCTATGTTCCGCGCAATTTCGAGGGCGGCTTTTGAGCCCGCGGGAGCGCGTAGCTCAGCCGGTAGAGCAACTGACTTTTAATCAGTAGGTCATGGGTTCGAATCCCATCGCGCTCACCAAATCGTTATAAATCCTCCATAGCCAGCGGGGAGACTTTCCCATGCGCACGGCAGCAGCATTACGGCTCCGATCGATCCGACGGCTGTTGCCATTGACCGGGGTTTGCCGACTGGCACGAAGCCGTCAGCGGTTCCAGAAATCGCGGTGCGGCGCGAGCAGTTCGTCCGCGATTTCGGGGAAGGGGCCAAAGACCTCGATCTTTTTCTGGCCGGAGTCGAGCACGGTGCGCGAAGAGAGGCTCATCGTCGGATTCTCCGCGTGATCCCCGGTGAGCGCCAAGAGTTTGGCCTCCTCGTAGCCGTAGACTAGCCGGCCGATATTCGCCCAGTAGAGCGTTCCGGTGCACATCGCGCAGGGCTCACCGGTTGAGACCAGCGTGCAGGTCCAGAGGAACTCCGGCTCGTAGGCCGCCGCGGCGCGCCGGGCGAGTTCGGTCTCGGCGTGACGCACCGTGTCGAGATTGCCCTGGCGCATGAGGATGCGGTCGTCGGGCCCGACCAGGACGGCGCCGAAGGGATGGTGCCCATGCGCCGCCGCCTCGCTTGCGACGTCACCGGCGGCGCGGAGGTGGGTGAGCATCTGATCGCGGGTCATTGCAAAATCCTGTCGCAATTGCAAAATCCTGTCGCACCGGCATCCACCCGATGAGCGGCTCTTTGAGCCGAGACTGCTGCCAAGCGACGCGAGTGGCAAGAGCTAACCCGTCGCTTGAGACCTTTGCGCGGGGATATCGGACCTTTGCCCTACAATCGCCGGCCGGTCTTGGCATCGAACAGGTGAGCACAGGCACGATCGATCTCGATCCGCATCTGCTCGCCCTGCTTCAGCGCAAGCCGTTCCCGGAAAAGGCAGGAGATTTCTTCGCCGGCGCAGTCGACCCGTGCGAAGATTTCCGAACCGGTGGCTTCCAGAAGCACGATCGTGCCGGCAATACCCCGGGAAGTCGTTGCTCGGATATGTTCGGGACGGATGCCGTAGATGAGTTCACCCGCGGGAATTTTTGCCAAGTTGATGCCTTCCGGCAGCGGCAAGGTCAGTCCACCGGTGCTGCGGAACACGCTTTCCTCGACGTGGCCGGTGATGAAGTTCATGGCCGGAGAGCCGATGAAGCCGGCAACGAAGAGATTGGCAGGGCGGTCGTAAAGGTCGAGCGGCGCGCCGATCTGCTCGACGAGGCCGTCGTGCAGCACGACGATCTTGTCGGCCATGGTCATGGCCTCGATCTGGTCATGCGTGACATAGATGGTGGTGGTACCCAGCCGCTGGTGCAGCGCCTTGATCTCGCCGCGCATCTGGACGCGCAATTTGGCGTCGAGATTGGACAGCGGCTCGTCGAACAGGAAAACCTGCGGATCGCGCACGATCGCGCGGCCCATGGCGACGCGCTGGCGCTGGCCGCCGGAGAGCTGGCGCGGGTAACGGTCGAGCAGCTTGTCGAGGCCCAGAATGCTGGCGGCTCGGCCGACGCGGCTGGCGGTATCGGCCGGATCGGCTTTCTTGATCTTCAGGGCAAATCCCATATTGTCTGCCACCGTCATATGCGGATAGAGCGCGTAGTTCTGGAACACCATGGCGATATTCCTGTCCCGTGCCCGCAGATTGTTGACGATGCGGTCGCCAATGGCGATCCTGCCGCCTGAGATCGTTTCAAGGCCGGCGATCATGCGCAGCAGCGTCGACTTTCCGCAGCCCGACGGGCCGACGAGGATGACGAACTCGCCATCGGCGATGTCGACGCTGACATCGTGAATGATCTTGGCCGTTCCGAAAGCCTTCTGCACGTTGTTGATTGTTACCGAAGCCATTGGGTTTCCTCGAAAAAGTTTGATGTCGGGTAGCGCTCAGCCGCCCTTGACGGCGCCGGCGGTCAGTCCGGCGACAATCTGCCTTTGTGCGAACATGGTCAGAACCAGCACCGGCAGCGTCACCACCAGGGCCGCGGCGGCGAGCGGACCCCAGCTCACCTGCTCGTAGGAGAGCATGTTGTAGACGGCGACCGGCAGCGTGCGCGTCTCGCGGCTGGCGAGCACCACGCCGAAGACGAAATTGTTCCATGAGAAGATGACGGACAAGATGAAGGCGACCACGATGCCCGGCTTGGCGATGGGCAAAGCGACCAGCCGGAACACCTGCCAGGAGCAGGCGCCGTCGATGTTGGCCGCCTCCTCCAGTTCCATCGGCGTGGTCTCGAAATAGCCGATCATCACCCAGACCACGATCGGCACCGTCACCACCAGATGGATGATGATCTGCGGCCACAGCGTCCCGAGAATGCCGACCCATTGGAACAGCAGGAAAAGCGGGATGAGATAGGAAAGCCCCGGCGTCATGCGGGCGATCATGATGACGACCGCCGATCGTTCGGCCTTGAGCCGTGCGATGCCATAGCCGGCCGGGACGCCGATCAGGAGTGCCAAAAGTGTCGCCGTGCCGGTCACCAGAACCGAATTCCAGAGATAGAGCAGGAAATTGTTTTCCTCGAACACCTTTGCGTAGTTCGACCAGGCGAGATGTTCGGGGACCAGGATCGGCGGGTAGGCGCCGTTGTCGATCTCGAATTTCAGCGACAGCGAGATCATCCAGAGGAAGAACAGGATCGCCGGCGAGACGAAGACCAGGGCCGCGAAAAACAGCCCGACCTGATTGAGCAGCCGTGAACTCATCTATTTGCCCTCCACGCCGATCCACTGGGAGCGCTGGCGCAGCATCAAGAGGATGAAGGACAGGGCGACGATAACGATGAAGAACACCACGGCCATGGCCGAGCCATAGCCGATGTCGTAGTAGGAGAAGGCGGTGTTGTAGAGATAGATGTTGATGGTTTCCGAGGCCGTGCCCGGTCCGCCCTGGGTCATGGCGTAGATGATGTCGAAACTCTTCAGCGCATCGATGGTGCGGATGATCACCGCGATCATCAGGAACGGCGCGATCATCGGCAAAGTGAGATAGCAGAATTGCTGCCAGGCATTGGCGCCATCGATTTCGGCGCTCTCGAACGGCTCGCGCGGCACGGACGCCAGGCCGCCAAGCACGATCAGCATCACCAGCGGTGTCCACTGCCAGGTCTCGACCGCAACCAACGACGGAATGACCGTGTTGGCGTTGAAGATCCATTCCTGCGCCGGGATGCCGATCAGCGACAAAAGGTAGTTGAGGACGCCGAGCTGGGGATGGAACATCATCGTCCAGACCAGCGCCACGGCGACGGGCGTCGCCATCATCGGCATCACGAAGACGCCGCGCAACAGGCCGCGCAGCGGAAACCTGGCGTCGAAGATCAGGGCGGCGATGGTGCCAAGCAGCATCGGCGCGGCAACCGAGAGGAAGGTGTAGCTCAAGGTATGGAGCAGCGATTCCCAGAAGCGTTGGTCGACCGCCAGCCGCAGATAATTCTCCATCCCGGCAAAGCTTCGCGACTGGCCGAGCGTCCAGCGGTTGACGCTCATCCACAGCGTGAAGGCCCAGGGAAAGACGATCACTGCGCCGACGACGACGAGCGCCGGAACGACGAAAGGCCAGTAGTTGGGAGCCAGCCGGATCGTCTGGCTCCCTTCGATGGCTTGCGTCGTCACCCCGGTGCGTTCTGGGGTGGTGGCGGACATCAGCCTTGCTCGCTCCTGTCGAGGACCGGCTGGAACTGCTCGGTGGCCTTCTTCAGCTCCTCGGCGGGATCGGCGCCGGCGATCAAATTGGTCAGCGCAACTCCATAGATGTCGCGGAATTCGGTGACCGGGATGATGACCGGCAGCGACAGCCGGCTAACATTGCCGGAGCCGACCACCGCATCGAGCCAGCTCGCCGGCATGGTGACGCCTTCGCGCACCTTGGGATCTTCAAGCACCGATTTGCGAAACGGGACGCCGGCGCCTGCCTGCAGCAGCCGCGCGCCCATGGCCGGCGACACTGCCCACTGACAGAACAGATAGGCGGCCTCCTTCTTCTCGCTGGCGGCCGTCACGCCGATGCCGTCGCCGAAGGTGCCCGCGGCGTGCGCCTTGGGACCCTTGGGCATGACGCCATAGCCGACCTTGCCGACCACTCGCGACTTTTCCGGATTTTCCATCGGCGGGGCAAAGCCGACGCCGTCGAACCACATGCCGATCTTGCCTTGCAGGAAGGCGGACTGCGCTTCGGCCCAGTTGAAGCCGGTGACGCCTGGAGGCGCGGACTTGGTCATCAGCCGCTGGTAGAGGCCGGCGGCCTCGATCGCCTCGGGCGACGTCGTGCGCAGCTTGCCCTGACCATCGAGTGGCGTCATGTCGTAGCCAAGCATGAGCGACGTCCACACCGGTGTGTTGGCGTTCTTGATGCCACGGGCGACGAAACCGTAGGTGTTGGTCGACGGGTCGGTCAGCGCCTCCGCTGCGGCCACCAGTTGCTCGAAGGTTTCAGGGTATTTGAGCCCCTTGGCCTCGAACAGTTCCTTGTTCCAGTAGAGGATCCAGTAGTCGACCGAGAAGGGCAGCGAACGCAGCACGCCCTGGCCGTCCTTGGCGAACAGCATGCCGGCATCGGCGAAATCGCTTTCGACCAGCCCGGGATCGGTAAGGGTAGGATCGGTGAGATAGCCTGATATGTCTGCCAGCCAGCCGCCCTTTTCGAACTGCCGCTTTTGCACATGATAGCTCAGATGCACGACGTCGAAGCTCGGCTTGCCGGAGCTCAGCTCGATCACCGTCTTCTGGCGCTGCTGCTGCTCGGGCGTCGCCTCGGCATTGACCTTGATACCGGTCAACTCCTCGAACTCGGCGAGATATTTTATGAGGGTGTCGCTGCGCGGGCTTTTGACCAGATTGACGTCGAGCGTCGTGCCGGCGAAGCGCTTCCAGTCGACGCCGGCGGCAAAGCCCGGGCGGACGCCCGCAATGCCGGCGGCGGCAAGGGCCGCGGTTCCTTGAAGGAGTTGCCTCCTGGTTGGGTTGAACAGATTGGACGACATTTCTTCCTCCCGGTTGCTGTCGTTGTCGATTGCACCGCGACCGCGGTGCGGCTCATGGTTCCTCAGATTTGCAGCGCCAGCCGGCGCGCCTTGTCAATGTGCAGGCTGATCGCCTCGACCGCCTTCTGCGGGTCGCGGCTCTCCATGGCTTCGATGACCGCGAGGTGCTCGCGCATGACCGGCACGACGCGCCCGTCGATGCGGAAGCGCTCCTGATGGATCAGACGGATCTTCACCGAGTTGACCAGATAGGCCTTGGCGATGATCTCGTTGCCCAGCGCATCGATGAAGGTGTCGTGCATCGCCCAGTCGATGCTTTGGGCCTTGGCTTCCATTTCGGGCGTCGGCGCCTGCGAAAGGGCTTGCGCCAGCATCTCCTCATGTTCGCGCCGCAGGCGGGCAAGTTCCTCATCGGAGGCGCTGGTGGTGAACAGCGCCACCGCTTCGCGCTCCATGAACAGGCGGAACTGAAAAGCCTCGCGGATTAGGCTGATGTCGATATGAGCGATCTGCATGCCGCGCTGCGGGATCGTCGTCAGTAGCCCTTCGGCCTCGAGACGCGGCACGATTTCGCGAATGGCGCCGAGCGGCAATCCGGTGAAGGCAACCAGCTCGCGCTGCGACACGAACTGGCCCGGCAGCAGATCGCGGGCCAGCAAATGCCGCGTGAAGCTGGCATAGGCTTTTTCCCTGAGGGTGGTCGGTTCGCTGCCGTCTTCCATTTCAGCGCGCTTCCCTTTGCCGATCAGGCTGATTCCCTGGCAAACAGACTGTCATAGGCGGCGGCAAGCTGTTGGCGCCCCTGCGAAGCGATCGGCTCCAGCGGAGGGCGGACCGCCAGCCAGCGATCGTCGCCAGTCTTGCGCGCCACCATGACCTTCACCGCCGGAGTGACCGGGTATTTAAGCAATTCGAGCACGAAACGCTCGACGCGGGTATCATCGCGCCCATCCTCGGCCATGGCGCGGATTTCGCCGGTGGCGAAATTGGCCATGCCGGAGATTGCGCCTTGAGCACCAATTCGCACCGCTCGCGCCAGATGCCGCTCATCACCGATCAGGATCACCAGATCGCCATGGGCGCTTAGCAGCTCCTCGCTGTAGCTCCAGTCTCCGCCGGAATCCTTGACCCCGGCAACGACATCCGGAAAGGCGGTGCGCAAGCGGCCGATCAGGCCAAGCGAGAGCTGCACCATCGTGACCGACGGGATGTTGTAGAGCAGCACGCCGCGGGCGAGGGGACCGAGCGCGGCAAAGACAGCGGAAAACCAGCCAAAAAGACCGTCCTCACCGACATTCTTGAAGTAGCTCGGCGGTGCAAGCAGAATGTTGCGGGCGCCGCGTTGCAAGGCATGTCGGGCCTGTTCGGCGGCATCTTCGGCCGCATCGACCAGCACGCCGGCAACAAGTTGATGCGGCAAGATCCCGGCAGCCAGCATGGCTTCGGTCACCGAATGCCGCTCCACGGCGCCCACCGACGCGCCTTCGCCGGTGGTGCCGAAAAGCGTAACGCTGCTGCACCCCTCGGCCAGACAACGCCTGGCCTGGGCAACCATGAGGGCGGTGGCGATCTGCCCGGAGGCATCAAAAGGTGTGGCGAGTGCGGCTGAAAGGCCAAAGCGTGATGTCACCGGGAAGTCTCCGAAAGGATGTTCGAAGGCAGTGATAGCTCACTAACATGTCAGTTGTAAATTGGGTTGATGCGTTTTTCTGGCCCACCGCATAGAGATAGCGAGTTCTCTTTCCGGGATGCGAACAGCGTCGCACCGAAGGTGTCTCGAGTCAGATGGAAGAATCCCCAAATACCAGCGATACATGTCCGCCGGCATGGCGCTCGAGGCGGCCGGCGAGGTCGAGCTCCAGGAGCACCATGAAGACCTGGGCCGGGTGCAAGGCGGTGTGGCGGATGATCTCGTCGATCGGCACGGGCGTCGGGCCGAGCGTCTCGATGATTCGGGCGCGATCGCTTTCGCCGGGCGGCGGCGTGACCGAGAAGTCGGGCGGCTCTTCGAACGGCGGCACGTCGGGCGCCCGCATGCCGGTCAGCGGGGCAATCGCCCTGGAAATGTCCGATGCCTCAGTGACCAGGGTGGCGCCGTCCTTGAGCAGGCCGTTGGTGCCGGCGGCGCGTGGGTCGAGCGGTGAGCCCGGGACGGCGAAGACCAGCCGGCCCATTTCGCCCGCGAGCCTGGCGCTGATCAACGATCCCGAGCGTTGTGCTGCCTCGACAACCACCAGCCCAAGGGCCGCGCCCGCGACGAGGCGGTTGCGGCGCGGGAAATCCTGTGCGCGCGGCTGCCAGCCGAACGGCATTTCCGATATGACGGCGCCGCGCTCAGCGATTTCCCCGCACAAGCCGGCATTTTCGGGCGGGTAGGGCAGGTCGAGGCCACCAGCCAGAACACCGATCGTACCGGTCGCAAGACTGCCCTGATGCGCCGCCGTGTCGATGCCGCGCGCCAGGCCGGAGACGATTGCGTAGCCGTCGCGTCCGAGTTCCGCCGCCAGCATGCGCGCCATCTTGATGCCGGCCAGCGATGCGTTGCGGGCGCCCACGATGGCGACCCCCGGCAGCCGGAACACTGCGGCATTGCCTTTGACCGCCAGCAGCGGTGGCGGATTGTCCATGTTGCGCAAAAGCGGCGGATAGTCTGTCTCACCGATGCCGACAAAGCGCGCGCCAGCCTTTCGGGCTGTCTCCAACTCGGCCTCGGCTTCGGCAATGGAAGGAATGCGGGCGATGCGTTTGGCGCCGCCTGAAATCATCAGCTCCGGCAGTATTTCGAGCGCCACTTCGGCTGAACCGAAGCGGTTGATCAGGTCGCGAAAAGAGGCGGGACCGACATTCTGGGTGCGGATAAGCCGCAGCCAGCTCAGCCGCTGCCGGTCGCTGAGGCGCGGCCCGGCAGCCGGCTCGCTCACTCCCTAGCTCCGATCTTGCCCTCGGTGCCGGCACGCAGGCGTGAAATGTTTTCCCGGTGCTTGATAAAAACGATGATGCTCATCACCACGAACAGGGCAGCATTCTGCGGCGTGCTCAACAGATAGAGGGCGATCGGCACGACGACGGCCGCCGTCAGCGCCGCCAGCGAGGAATAACGGAACAGGAATGCCATCACCAGCCAGACGACGGCGAAGATCAGTGCCACCTGCCAGGCAAGGCCGATCAGCACGCCGAGATAAGTCGCGACGCCCTTGCCGCCCTTGAAACCCAGCCATACCGGGAAGAGATGGCCGAGAAAGGCGCCAAGGCCTGCCCAGATCGCCAGTTCAGGCGAAAAATGGCCTGATATCAGCACGGCGGCCGTGCCCTTCAGCGCGTCGAGCAGCAGCGTCGCGGCGGCAAGGCCCTTGTTGCCGGTGCGCAGAACATTGGTGGCGCCGATGTTGCCGGAGCCGATCTTGCGCACATCGCCAAGGCCAGCCGCGCGGGTGAGCAGCAGCCCGAACGGAATCGAGCCAAGAAAATAGCCAAACACGAGAGCTAGGATAAGGCTGTAAGTCATTGTTTCCCCGCGTTTCCCCCAGGCTGGCCGGATCAGGCGCGCGGTGGCCGGCTCAGACGGAAAATACTGTGCGGCCCGCCACCAGCGTTTGCAAGACCTTGCCTTGCAGCCGCGCGCCTTCGAAACAGGTGTTTTTCGAGCGCGAACGAATGCCGCTCTCGCTGACGATCCAGGGTTCGTCGAGATCGACGAGCGCAAGATCGGCGAGGGCGCCCGGTTTCAGCGTGCCGCCGGGCAGTCCGAACAGTTTTGCGGGAGCGGTGGACAAGGTCTCGATCAGCCGGAGCAACGGCACGTCGCCATTGTGGTAGAGCCGCAATGCCGCGCCCAGCAGGGTTTCGAGCCCGATGGCGCCGGCTGCCGCATCCGCGAAGGGCAGGCGCTTGGTGTCGACGTCCTGCGGATCGTGCGAGGAGACGATGATGTCGATCGTGCCGTCCCTGACCGCCTCGATCATCGCCAGCCGGTCTTCCTCGGCGCGCAAGGGCGGCGTCAGGCGAAAGAAGGTACGGTATTCGCCGACATCGTTTTCATTCAGCGACAGATTGTGGATCGCGACGCCTGACGTTACGGCAGCACCGTCGGCTTTCGCGCGCATCACGGCGTTTGCCGCCATCGCCGTCGAGATCTTCGCCGCGTGATAGGAGCCGCGCGTCAGCCGCGCAAGGGCGAGATCACGCTCCAGCGGAATGGATTCGGCTTCACGCGGAATGCCGGAGAGGCCGAGCCAACTGGCGTAGAGGCCTTCATTCATCACGCCGGACGAACCGAGGTCGGCATCCTGCGTCTCATGCACGATGGTGGCGCCGAAGTCGCGTGCATAGGTCAGCGCACGGCGCATCACCAGCGCGCTCGATATGGTGTGGCGGCCATCGGTGAAGGCGACGGCGCCGGCCTCGCGCAGCAGGCCGAACTCTGTCATTTCGCGCCCGTCGAGGCCCTTGGTGATTGCCGCCGCCGGAAAGACGTTGACGATTGCCGTGTCCTTGGCGGTGCGCAGCACGAACTCGACCAGCGCCACATTGTCGATCACCGGGTCGGTGTCGGGCATCATGACGATAGAGGTGACGCCGCCGGCCGCCGCCGCGACACTTGCCGACGCAATGGTTTCGCGATGCTCGCCGCCCGGTTCGCCGATGAAGACGCGGCCGTCGATCAGGCCTGGAATGATCGCCTTGCCGGCGCAGTCGACGACGATAGCGCCCTCGGGCGCCCCTTGGTTGAGCGCCGCCTTGCCGGCGGCAACGATCTTGTGGCCCTCGACGATGACGGCACCGACTTCGTCGATGCCGCGCGACGGGTCGACGATGCGGGCGCGTTCAAAGACCGTCGTACTCATGCGCCGCGGCCCTCGTGGTTGCGGCCTTCTTGATTACGACGGGGATCGAGAAGCGCTTCCATCACCGCCATGCGTACCGCGACGCCCATCTCGACCTGTTCCTGAATGACGCTTTGCGGTCCGTCGGCGATTTCCGAGGCGATCTCGACGCCGCGGTTCATCGGACCGGGATGCATCACCAGCGCGTCGTCCTTGGCCGCCTTCAGCTTCTCGGCATCAAGGCCGAAATAGCGGAAATATTCGCGCACCGACGGCACGAAGGCGCCTTCCATGCGCTCGCGCTGCAGGCGCAGCATCATCACCACGTCGGCCCCCTTGAGGCCCTCGGCCATCGAGTGGGTGATGATGACGCCCATTTTCTCGATGCCGGTGGGCAGCAGCGTCGACGGTGCGACGACGCGCACCTGCGCGCCGAGCGCATTGAGCAGCATGATGTTCGAGCGCGCCACGCGCGAGTGCAGGATGTCGCCGCAGATCGCCACGATCAGCTTCGACAGCGGGCCCTTGGCGCGGCGAATGGTCAGTGCGTCGAGCAGTGCCTGTGTCGGGTGCTCATGCGCGCCGTCGCCGGCATTGACGACGGAGCAACCGACCTTCTGCGCCAGAAGGGCGGCGGCGCCGGCCGACTGGTGGCGGATGATCAGGATGTCGGGGCGCATGGCGTTCAACGTCATCGCCGTGTCGATCAGCGTCTCGCCCTTCTTCACCGAGGAGCTCGCCACCGACATGTTCATGACATCGGCGCCGAGCCGCTTTCCGGCAAGCTCGAACGACGACTGCGTACGCGTCGAGGCTTCGTAGAAGAGGTTGATCTGGGTGCGGCCGCGCAGCGTCGAGGTTTTTTTCTCGGACTGCCGCGAGATCGCGACCGCACGATCCGCCCTGTCGAGCAAAAGCTCGATGTCGGCGGGGGAAAGGTCGCGGATGCCCAGAAGATGGCGGTGAGGGTAGAGTGTCAGGGACGAAGCGTCGGTCATCTCAAGGCGCTGCTATAGGGTGGAGATTTTGCGGCTGCAAGCGCCAGCTTTGGATTGAAGCCGTTCTCCTCAATTTTTTCGTGTAGATGGCCGATTAAATCGGCCGGTATTTTCATCGCGCGCGCTGCATGGCTTGGCTATATCTAGCCGACGGCCTCGGATTCGTGGCTTTCTGACGATAAGCACCTTTCTACCGATAGAAGGATTGGGCGTGACCGACGACGTGACGAACCAGCCGCCGCCGCTGACGGGCGGCAACGCCTGGCGGGGCGATCCGTTGCTGATCCAGCTCGCTGAGCGTTTTTCCGATCCGGTGCGCCGGGAACTCGATGGGCTTGGCCGTTTCGTGCTGACGCAGGAGGCGCAGGAACTGGCGCGTCTTGCCAATGTCGAGACCCCGAAGCTCAGGACGCATGATCGCCAGGGACGGCGCATCGATGTGGTCGAGTTCCACCCCGCCTATCACGCCTTGATGCGCCGCTCGGTGGCCAACGGGCTGCATTCCTCGGTCTGGGAAAATGGCGACGCCGAGATCGGCCGCCGCCATCAGGTCCGTGCCGCCCGGTTTTACCTGACGGCAGAGCTCGAGACCGGGCATCTCTGCCCCATCACCATGACCAACGCTTCACTGGCTGCCTTGATGGCCAGCCCAAAACTGTTTCGCGAATGGGCGCCGCGCGTGACGACGCGCAAATACGACCAGAGCCAGAAGCCGCCGGTCGAGAAGACCGGGCTGACGCTCGGCATGGGCATGACCGAGAAACAGGGCGGCACCGATGTGCGCGCCAATGTGACGAGGGCGGAGCGCGCCGGCAGCGGCTTCTATCGCCTGACCGGGCACAAATGGTTCATGTCGGCGCCGATGTCGGATGCGTTCCTTGTGCTGGCGCAGGCGCCGGAGGGACTGTCGTGCTTCCTCGTGCCGCGCGTTCTCGGTGACGGCTCGGGCAACGGCTTCCGCTTCCAGCGGCTGAAGGACAAGCTCGGCAACCGCTCCAACGCGTCCTCCGAAGTGGAATTCGTCAACGCCATCGGCGAGATGGTCGGCGAACCGGGGGCGGGCGTGAAGACGATCATGGACATGGTCACCCTGACCCGGCTCGATTGTGCCATCGCATCTTCGGCGATCATGCGCGCGGGCCTGGCCGAGGCCGTTCATCACGCGCGCCACCGACAGGTGTTTGGCTCGACCTTGATCGAGCAACCGTTGATGCAGCGCGTGTTGGCAGACATGGCGCTCGATGTCGCCGCCGCCACAGCGCTGTCGTTCCGGCTGGCGCGGTCCTTCGATGAAGCGGCCGGCGACCGCGGTGAAGCAGCGTTTGCCCGCGCCATGACGCCGGTGGTCAAATACTGGGTCTGCAAGATCGCACCGCCGCTGCTCTACGAGGCGATGGAATGTCTCGGCGGCAATGGCTATGTCGAGGAGGCGCCACTCGCCCGCTATTATCGCGAAGCCCCGGTCAACGCGATCTGGGAAGGCTCGGGCAATGTCATGGCACTCGACGTGCTGCGCGTGCTTGGCCGTGCGCCTGGCCTGTTTGAGGATGTGCTGGCCGGCATCGACCGCGATCTCGGCGCCGGCGGACGCGGCACGATCGGCGTGCTGAAGGCGGCTATGCAGGTCGCGGCGACCGACGAGGGCTCCGCCCGTCTGCTCACCGAACAGCTGGCACTGTCGGCGGCGGCGGCGGAGTTGCGCCGGCTGGGGGCAGGGCGGATCGCCGACGCTTTCGTCGAGACGCGCTTGGCCGGCCAATGGCGCAACACCTATGGCATGCTCGATTCGCGCCACGATGCGCGCATGATCATCGACACGCTCTACCCGCCGGTGAATTGAGCCGCGAGCGTCACAAAAACTGACGGCATGCACGTTTTGAGGCATCGGCGGATATCCTCGTGCACATAACTAATCGCCGTTAACCTTAACAAATGGTTTCCATTGCGGTAGCGAGCGGCAAAGCCCACTGTCTCAGCGAAAGCAGGGAATGGTTCAAATTGGCCGCCCCTTCTTTGCGAAGCAGGAACGCCGATGCGACACGTATTGACCTCTTTTCTGGCCTTGCACTGGACGATCGTTTTCGCCCTGCTTGCGCTCATCTGCATCGACGGAAACCGTGGTGTGGCGGCGGCGCTCGGGGTGTTGGGAGCCACAATCGAGGGCACCCGCTTCATCGACCTCGACAAATTCGTCGTCGTGGCGCCGCTCGCCACCGCATTGCTTGTCGTGGCGGTGCTGTTCTTCTGGGCCTTCGTCGAAACCCTGATCAATGACGCGACCAGCCAGGGCGCCGACAGCGTTGCCCGCATCGCCTTCATCTCCGCGTCCGGCGTGTTGTCGCTGATCGTCATCGGTGGCGCCGCGCAAGGCATCAATGGGCTGTTCATGGTCGTCGCCGTGCAGTTGGCAGCACTTCTGGCGTCCTATGTCGCCATGCTTGCCGAACGGCGGTCCGCGGTTGCGGCAGCTGCTTCGGGCAAGGGCGAGGTTCGCGCCGTCGCGCATGGCATGGCAAAGGCCGCGGCCCACAATTCGCTGCTTTCACTCATATCGGGCCGCACGGGCTCCAATGCCGGGGGAGGCCGCTGATGCGTTACATCTTCGCATTGTGGGCGGGCCCGATGGCACTATTTTGGGGCTGGTTCTACCTTTCGCTCAACGACATGAATTTCGGCTATGTCATGCTCAGCCGACGACTGCACGATTTCGTCTTCGAACTTTATGGCCAGATGCTCGGCATCGATCCGGCGACCATCCCCGGCATGGTGGCAAAGGCCTGCGTCTTCGACGGGTTTCTGCTGATGGCGCTGTGGGCATTTCGCCGCCGCCGCGAAATCACAGTCTGGGTCAGACGGCGCTGGGCGGGTCCGGTTCCGTTCGGGCGGATGCGTGGAGCGACTGAAGCCGGTCCAAAACTCCCTGCAGAATAAACGCGGCTGCCGCCGAATCGATCTTGCCGGCACGTTTGCGGCGCGAGAAATCCATCTCGATCAGCGTCCTTTCGGCGGCGACCGTCGATAGCCTTTCATCCCAGAGCACAAAGGGCAGGTCGCTCATCTGCGCCATGTTGCGGACGAAGGCGCGCGATTTCTGCGCGCGCGGCCCTTCCGAACCGTCCATGTTGATCGGCAGCCCAATCACCACCGCGCCGGCATTCTCCTTCCGCAGCAAGGCGAGCAGCGCCGCCGCATCGAGCGAGAATTTCCTTCGCATGATGACCGGGCGCGGATGGGCGAAGGAAAACCTCTGGTCCGAGACCGCGACGCCGATCGTCTTGTCGCCGAGGTCGAGCCCGGCCAGCGTCTTGCCGCCGGCCAGCCGCGCCGGCAATTCCTCTATCGTGATAATGCCCAACGGCCGTCCTTTGCCTTTCACCGTCATGTGTTCTCTCAACCGCATAACGGGCACAGTAACCCTTTGATCTCCGGGCTGTCGGCGTTCTATCCTTTGGCAAGACAAAAATCGAGGAATGCATTCATGAAACTGACCTGGTACGGCCACTCGGCCTTCCGCATCGAAACGGCTGACGCCAAGATCCTCATCGATCCCTATCTGATCGGCAATCCGTCCTGGACGGGCGGTTGGGAAGGACCGGCCGAGGGCATCACGCATGTGCTGCTGACGCATGGTCACAGCGACCACACCAGCGGCGCGCTGGAAGTGCTCGGCAAAAGCGGCGCCCAGTTGGTCGCGAATTTCGAGATCTGCATGTACCTGGTCGGCAAGGGCGCCAGCGACAAGAAGATCAATCCCGGCAACATCGGCGGCACCGTCGATTGCGGCAGCTTCACCACCACGTTCGTCCAGGCGCTGCACTCGTCCTCGTTCCCGGGCGATGGCGGCCAGAACACCTATCTTGGCAATCCGGGCGGCCTTGTCCTGCATTTCCCGGAAGACAAGACGCTCTATCACATGGGCGATACCGACATCTTTTCTGACATGGCGCTGATCAATGAGTTGCATGAACCGAAGATCGGCATCGTGCCGATCGGCGACCGTTTCACCATGGGCGGCGCAGTGGCGGCACTTGCCTGCCGCCGCTTCTTCAAGTTCGAAACCGTTATCCCTTGTCATTTCGGCACGTTCCCGATGATCGATCAGACCGCTGATAAGTTCGAGGCGGGACTGGAGGGATCCGGTGTGACGGTGGCATTGCCGAAAATCGGTGAGACGATTACTGTCTAGAAACAGCTAAAGCGGAATGAATCCATGGCGTTGGGGCGATCTCTTTGCGTATCCATGTTTGTCGCGGCGTCGCCCGCGCTCGCCGCGGATGATTTCATCGAAGGCGTCTACCTTCAGTCCGAGGAGCTTTGCAAACAGGCAAAAAGGGACACGCTGCAAACGTTGATCGACGCCGGCAACATCGTTCTTTCGGCGCATGGCCTGCAAGGCGTCGAGTACAATTGCGAGTTTCTGCAGATCAGCAAGGCAACGGCTTCGCCAAGCTGGGCGGTGACGGCCATCTGCCAGGAACCGGGCTATGTCTTTCCGGATGTGCTCTCGGTGACGCAAATGAACGCGAAGCAAGTCGATCTCGTATCGGTCCGGCCGGCCGGTGACGAAAGCGAGGCAAGCGGCAATAGCGGCAGCTACTATCTGTGCGAGGGCGTTGCCCTGCCATAGACAGCGCCTTGTCCTTGGACCGATGGCCGAGAACCGGGCCGCCACCACGGTCTGATCTGCCGCACGATGCATGTTGCGCACCGCGCGCGGCGCCGCTATAGCCCGAACTGGTTTTCCCCGAGGCAAAACATGTCTGTTGATCTGCAAACAGTGAAGCGCGTCGCGCATCTCGCCCGCATCGCGGTGAGTGAAGAAGATGCCCAACGCATGACCGGCGAGCTGAATGCTATACTAGGCTTCGTCGAGCAGTTGAACGAGGTCGATGTTTCCGGCGTCGAACCGATGACTTCGGTGACGCCGATGGAGATGAAGAAGCGCCAGGACGTTGTCACCGACGGCAGCAAGGCGGCCGACATCGTCGCCAATGCGCCGGCGACCGACGAGAATTTCTTCCTCGTTCCGAAGGTCGTGGAGTAGCGGGCCGATGGCAATCGAGATCGCCATCGAGACGCCGCTGCAGGACGACGTGCGCGGCCTGGTCGAGGAACTCAACGAAACCTTGCTCGAATTGACGCCGCCTGAGCACTGCTACCATCTGACGGTCGAGCAGATGGCCGGTGAGGATACGACCGTTTTCATCGCCCGCGAGGATGGTCTCGCTGTTGGCTGCGGTGCGTTGAAGCGCCATGACGGCGCCACCGGCGAGGTCAAGCGCATGTACACACGGCCTTCGCATCGCGGCCGCAAGATCGGCGCCAGCATCGTCGAGCGGGTCGAGGCGCTGGCGCGTACTGAGGGGCTGAAGCGCCTGGTGCTGGAGACGGGCGATCGCCATCCCGCCGCCTGGACTGTCTACGAACGCGCCGGGTTTTCGCGCTGCGGCCCGGTGCTGGATTATCCCGATTCCGAGTGGTCGGTGTTTTACGAAAAGAGCCTTTGATGAGCGACCTGACCCAGCTGACGATTTCGCAGGCGCGCGCCAAGTTGCGCGGCAAGGAGATCACCGCGACCGAACTCACCGGGGCCTATCTCGCGGCCATCGATCGCGCCAATCCGGCGCTCAATGCCTATGTCGCGGTGACCAGTGACAAGGCGCGCGACATGGCCAAGGCCTCCGACGCAAAACTGGCGAAGGGCGAGGGCGGTGCGCTGGAAGGCATCCCGCTCGGTATCAAGGACCTGTTCGGTACCGAAGGCGTCCATACGCAGGCCTGCAGCCATGTGCTCGACGGCTTCAAGCCGCGCTACGAATCGACTGTCACCGCCAATCTGTGGGCCGACGGCGCGGTGATGCTCGGCAAGCTTAACATGGACGAGTTCGCCATGGGGTCGTCCAACGAGACGTCTTATTATGGTCCCGTCATCAACCCATGGCGGCGTTTGCGTGTCGACACGGTGGTGATGCCGACGACGCATCAGGGTGACGGCGGCTTCGTGTCGGCCGGCGGCACCAGGACCGCGCGCAGCTTGGACAATGCGCAGTTGGTGCCGGGTGGTTCTTCCGGCGGTTCAGCGACCGCCGTTTCGGCTTTTCTGTGCGCCGGCGCGACGGCGACGGATACCGGCGGCTCGATCCGCCAGCCAGCCGCCTTCACCGGCACGGTCGGCATCAAGCCGACCTATGGCCGCTGCTCGCGCTGGGGCATCGTCGCCTTCGCCTCGTCGCTCGACCAGGCCGGCCCGATCGCCCGTGACGTGCGCGATGCCGCGATCCTGTTGAAGTCGATGGCGTCCGTCGATCCGAAGGACACCACGTCGGTCGACCGGCCTGTGCCGGACTACGAAGCGGTGATCGGCAAGCCGATCAAGGGCATGAAGGTCGGCATTCCCCGGGAATACCGCGTCGATGGCATGCCCGAAGAGATCGAGGCGCTGTGGCAAAAGGGCATTGCCTGGCTGAAGGAGGCCGGCGCCGAGATCGTCGATATTTCCCTGCCGCACACCAAATACGCGCTGCCGGCCTACTACATCGTGGCCCCTGCCGAGGCTTCGTCCAACCTCGCCCGCTATGACGGCGTCCGCTACGGGTTGCGCGTGCCGGGCAAGGACATCGTCGACATGTACGAGAAGACGCGTGCAGCCGGTTTCGGCCGCGAGGTCAAGCGCCGCATCATGATCGGCACCTATGTGCTGTCGGCCGGCTATTACGACGCCTACTACCTACAGGCGCAGAAGGTGCGCAATCTGATCAAGCGCGACTTCGAGACTGTCTTCGCCGCCGGCGTCGATGTCATCCTGACCCCGGCAACGCCGTCCGCCGCCTTCGGCATCGCCGACGAGGACATGGCCGCCGATCCGGTCAAGATGTACCTCAACGACATTTTTACGGTCACGGTGAACATGGCCGGCCTGCCGGGCATCGCCGTGCCCGCCGGGCTCGACGCCAAGGGCCTGCCGCTCGGGCTGCAGCTGATCGGCCGGCCGTTCGACGAGGAAACCCTGTTCCAGACTGCTGCCGTCATCGAGCAGGCGGCCGGCACATTCCAGCCGGAAAAGTGGTGGTAAGCATGCCGCTCGTCCGAGAGCGATGAGCGATGTTCTTCTATTTTTCCAAGATATTCTGGTTTTTCATCCAACCGCTCAATTTGGCGATCTTCCTGTTGCTGGCGGGATTGCTCGCGGCGATGATAGGCCGCCCGCGGCTGGCGGTCACCGGCAGCGTGCTGGCCCTCCTGATCCTTGCGCTGTCGGCCTGGACGTCGCTTGGCGCCATGATGCTCAACCCGCTGGAAGAGCGCTTTGCGCGCCCGAAGCTGCCGGAAAAGGTCGACGGCATCGTCGTGCTCGGCGGCGGTTTTGAAGGCTCCATCAACCTGGTGCGCGGCGGCTATGATCTGAACAGCAGCGGCGATCGGATGGTCGAGGCCGCTGTCCTCGCCCGGCGCTTTCCCACCGCCAAAATCGTCGTCTCCGGCGGCACAGGCGAGTTGTTTCTCGATGGCGAGGGCGATGCCGCCACGGCACCCCGTCTGCTCACCGCGCTTGGTGTGACGGCCGATCGCCTGATCCTGGAGAACAAGTCCCGCAACACCTATGAGAATGCGGTCTTCACCAAGGAACTGGTGACGCCGAAGCCCGGCGAGACCTGGCTGCTGGTGACCTCGGCCTTCCATATGCCGCGCGCCAAGGCGCTGTTCGACAAGGCCGGCTTTGCGACCGTTCCGTGGCCGGTCGACTATCGCACTTCGGGACGGGAAGGCGTCGGCCTGTTTCGCGACAACCCGGCTGATTCGCTGCAGGCCACCACCACCGCCATCCGCGAATGGATCGGGCTTTTTGCCTATTGGCTGTCAGGCCGGATCGATCAGCCTTTTCCAGGGCCTGGCGGCTGACCGATCACCGCTTGTCTGGCCGCCGAGAAGAACTGGCGCCGCACCAGCACGGCCAGCAGCAACAGCGTCGACAACACGAACACCATGGGGTCGACGAACCAGCCGAGATAGCCGATCGAGAAGAACACGCCGCGCAGGCCGGAGTTGAAGTGCTTTCCCGCGAGCATGTTCATCTGCGCCGCACGCCACACCGCCGTTTCGGTAACCGGGTTGCGCGAGGCTTCGCCATGCGGGATCGGCACGGCGCCGATGAGGATCGTGCAGTAGTTGAACAGCCGATAAGCCCAGCCGAATTTGAAGAACGAAAATGCCAGGATCAGCACCAGTCCGAAGACCTTAATCTGGAAAGCCGCGCGCGACGGCGCGCCGCCCAAGGGCAGGTCG
Organism: Mesorhizobium sp. M0293; assembly: GCF_040321735.1. Taxonomy (NCBI): domain Bacteria; kingdom Pseudomonadati; phylum Pseudomonadota; class Alphaproteobacteria; order Hyphomicrobiales; family Phyllobacteriaceae; genus Mesorhizobium; species Mesorhizobium sp. M0293. The sequence goes on along the minus strand of NZ_JAMYSA010000046.1, from coordinate 9,005 downwards.
CTGAGCACTTCAAGAACCCGGTCCGACGCGCCGAGCAAGGCAAAGCAGCCGCCGATCGCGATCAGTGAGCTGGACGCGAAAAAGGCAGTGCCTTGCTGCAGGCCGCTCATGATGGCGGTGTCGACGATGCGGATCTCGCGTTCGGCCATGGTCCGCATCCAGGCTTGCCGCTGCGCATTCATAGCCGTGGTCAGCGACACGCGGCTGACCAGCTTGCCGTCGGAGGCGAACGTGTGCAGCAGCCACGCGAGGAGGAAGAAGGCTAGCGCCGCGAGATCGGCTGTCGGAAGATCGATAGAATCGCCCATGGACTGAATTTATCACATTCAGTGCGGGTCGCTTCGATGTCCGCGACCAGCGATCGGCACCAATGTCGCTGCCGGAGCAAACAAGGTCGGCTGGTGCAGCGCCGCGATTTCCAAAAGAGCGGAAATATCCTGGGAGTTCCTATATGTAGTCTTTGACCTGACTCCAGGAGACAACGCCGCGTGTTCCTTTCGGTTTTCGACCTGTTCAAGATCGGCATAGGACCCTCGAGTTCGCACACGATGGGGCCGATGACCGCAGCGGCGCGGTTTCTCGACGAGATCGCGGGAAGTGACTGGCCGCGCCCGGCGGGTGTGAAGGTCGACCGGCTTGGCGCCAGCCTGCATGGTTCGCTCGCCTACACCGGCATCGGCCACGGCAGTGATCGCGCGGTCGTGCTCGGCCTTGCCGGTCTGACGCCGCAGACGGTCGATCCCGATCAAGCCGATGGCATAGCCAGCCGCATCGCCGCCGAAAAGCGCATTTCGCCGCCCGGCCATCCCTCCTATCGCTTTGATCCGGCTACCGATCTGGTGCTGGACCGCAAGATGCCGCTCACCGGCCACGCCAATGGCATGGCCTTCTATGCTTATGATTCAGGCGGCCGCCTGCTGCTCAAGCGCATCTACTATTCGATCGGCGGCGGCTTCGTGGTTTCGGAAGAAGAGCTGCAGCGGATGAAGGCCAAGGGCTCGGTGACCACAGAAGGCAAGAAAGTGCCTTATCCCTTCAAGAACGCGGTCGAGATGCTGGCCATGGCCGGCAAAAGCGGTCTTTCCATCGCCGACATGAAGCGCGTCAACGAGGAGACGCAGATGTCGCGCGAGGAGCTCGACGCCGGCCTCGACGGCATCTGGAGCGCCATGAAGGGCTGCATCGACCGTGGCCTGTCGCAGGACGGCATCATGCCGGGCGGACTGAAGGTGCGCCGCCGCGCGCGCATGCTGCATGACAAGCTGCAGGAGCAGTGGCAGCAGAACAAGCCCAATCCGCTGCTCGCCAATGACTGGCTGTCGATCTACGCCATGGCGGTCAATGAGGAGAATGCCGCTGGCGGCCGGGTCGTCACCGCGCCGACCAATGGCGCGGCAGGCACGCTGCCGGCGGTGCTGCGCTATTGGCTGCATTTCCATCCTGAGGCCGACCAGCCGAGCATCCGCGACTTCCTGCTTACGGCAGCCGCCGTCGGCGGCATTATCAAGACCAACGCCTCGATTTCGGGCGCAGAGGTCGGCTGCCAGGGCGAGGTCGGGTCGGCGTCGGCGATGGCGGCGGCCGGCCTGTGCGCCGTCATGGGCGGCACGCCCGAGCAGGTCGAAAACGCCGCCGAGATCGCGCTCGAACATCATCTCGGCATGACCTGCGATCCGGTCGGCGGGCTGGTGCAAGTGCCGTGCATCGAGCGCAATGCGCTGGGCGCCGTCAAGGCGGTGACGGCTGCGTCACTGGCCATCAAGGGCGACGGCATCCATTTCGTACCACTCGATGCGGCGATCGAAACCATGCGCCAGACCGGCCTCGACATGAACGAGAAGTATAAGGAAACCAGCCTTGGCGGGCTAGCCGTCAATGTCGTGGAGTGCTGAGGTCTGGCCTAAGCCGCTACTGTGGAGAAGTCGATCAGGCCGTTGACGCATTCGCGTGCCGGTCTAACCTTATGCGATGTCTCTCAATCTCATAAAACTCTGTGTCGGCTGCGACAGCGTCGAGGATCTCGAAGAGTGGATTGCCTTCCGTCTCGACGAGCGGCGGCGCGCCGGTGAGCCGGTCGAGCAATACCACACCACCCGCATGATGCCGACGCGCGGCGCCGAAGTTACCGATGGCGGTTCGCTCTACTGGGTGATCAAGGGCAATGTGCAATGCCGCCAGCTGATCACCGAGATCCGGCCGTTCACCGACGGTGAGGGCGTCGGCCGCTGCCACCTGATACTCGACCCTGAGGTTGTTCGAACCGACTGGCAGCCGCGCCGGGCCTTTCAGGGCTGGCGCTATCTGAAGCCGGCGGACGCGCCACCCGATCTCGGCAAGGGCAAGGCCGGGCTGATCGAGATGCCGCCAAAACTCAGGCGCGAGCTTGCCGATCTCGGTCTGCTCTGACCCCTGAGAATCCAGGCCTCTGGCCCTCAATGTTGCCTTGGGCAGGGCTTGCAAGCGGTGGAACAACGCCACATCTTGTTTTCATGAACGACAAGAAGCAGCCCGTGCCCGCAAGGGCCAATCCTGCGCCGGTCAAACCTCAATCCGATGCCGGCGAGATCGAAGCCTTTCTTCGGCAGGCAAGGATGCTGGCTGCGTCGGCGACGGGCTCGGGCAGGCTGATCTTGTCGCTCGACGCGACGATGAGCCGCCAGCCGACCTGGGATCTGGCTTGTGAGCTGCAGGGCCAGATGTTCGATGCCGTCGGCAAGGCCGGAATCCTCAGCGTCCAACTGGTCTATTTTCGCGGGCTGGGCGAGTGCCGTTCGTCCGCTTTCGTAACCGATACCAATGCCTTGAAGCAGCTGATGACGCGAATCCAATGCCGCAGCGGCCACACCCAGATCGGCAAGGTGCTGGCGCATGCGCTGAAACAGACGGCTACGGCCAAGGTCAATGCGCTGGTCTATATCGGCGATGCGATGGAGGAAAACATCGACGATCTGGCCGAAATGGCCGGCAGCCTCGGCCTGCATGGCGTTCCTGTCTTCGTTTTCCAGGAAGGTCACGATTCCGGCGCAGAAAAAGCGTTTAAGGAAATCGCGCGGTTGTCCAAAGGGGCTTGGTTCCGATTTGATCGGCGGGCTGCCGCGACCCTGGCAGGATTGCTTTCAGCGGTTGCGGTGTTTGCAACCGGCGGGCTGAAGGCGCTTGAAGCCAGGGGCAGGCCGGAAGACCGGCTGATGATCGAGCATCTGCGGGGCGGCGGCAACTGATGGGCGCAGTTATCTTATTTGTTGCATTGCTTCTGGTGCTTCTCGGCGCGGTGACCATCTTTCTGCGCGCTGATCCGGGAAAACTGGCAAGCGGGATGCGCACGCTCGGGCCGGTTCTTTTGGCGCTGATCGGCGTCGCTGTGCTTGTGGTCGGGCGCGAAGGAATCGCCGGCATCATATTGGCCGCTGCAATTGCCTGGTATGGTTCGGTGCGAATGAAACACCAGACGGCCAGACCGGTGCAGGGCAAGCGTTCGACGGTGCGTACCGCGGCATTGGAAATGGAGCTTGATCACGCTACCGGCGGCCTCGAAGGACTGGTCCTGGCCGGCCGCCATGAAGGCAAGATGCTGGGTGCGATGGGGCTGGGAGAGTTGCAGCATCTCTACCGGGAACTCTCCGGCGATCCGGAGAGCCGGCAGTTGCTAGAGACGTATCTTGACGGCAGATTTCCCGTCTGGCGCAAAAACACTGAGACGAACGGTGGCGAAGGGTTGGGTGTTGCGCCAGGTTCGGGCGCCATGACTAAGGAGGAGGCCTACAAGGTCCTTGGTCTTGAAGCGGGGGCCGCCGCGGCGGATGTCCGCAAGGCGCACCGCCGCCTGATGCAGCGCCTGCACCCCGATATCGGCGGCACGTCTTTCCTGGCGGCGCGGATTAATGAAGCCAAGGACGTCTTGCTCTCCAATCACAACTAGTCTCCTTCGACGCAGAATTTTTCCGGGAGATGACTTCCACGCAGTCCTACTGCTGGACGGCGTAGCACTCGATGTTCTTCTTCTTCAAAGCGGTGCAGGCCTTCCAGGCGGCGGTCTTCGAACCAAAGCCACCGAAGCGGGCGCGGTAATAAGTGACCCCGTCCTTGTCGAAGGCGACGGTGAAGCCGGACGCGTCGGCCAGCACCTTGGGCGCTTGCTTGGTGGTCTTGTCGAGGAAGGCCTGGGCTTCGGACTGTTTTGGCGACGAGGCCACCTGAATGGCCCAGCCCGACGGCACCGACGCCGTGTTGACCGGGTCGACAGCCGCCGGCGTCGGCTCGGCATAGGCAGCGACGACCTGGGCGGTGGCAATTTGAGGGGCCGATACGATGACGGTCTTGACCTTCCTGGCCTTGACGACCGGGGCCGCCTCTTCGGCCTGCGCGGTGTCGTCTTCCGCGACCGTAGCGTCCTCGGCGACGGTGGCATCGTCCTGCGCCACATCAGGCTTGTCGTCCGGTGTCGGCGCGTCGTGCTTGGGCAAGAGCACTTTGGCAAGCGCGGTGATCGGGTTGTTGTCGCCGGCCTTGGCTACCAGATCGCCGCCGCCGCGGGTCGATGCCCTCGGCAAATAGGTGTTGATCAACGTCGCCATCTGATTGTCGCGGCTACCGCCTGAGGTGCCGCCCATGACGACGCCGACGATGCGGCGATTGCCGTCGGAAACCGACGAGACGAGGTTGAAGCCGGAGGCGCGGGTGTAGCCCGTCTTGATGCCGTCGACGCCCTTGATGCGCCCGAGCAGGCGGTTGTGGCCGTTGATGCGCTGGCGCCCATAGAGAAAGGAACGCTGCGAGAAATAGCCGTAATACTGCGGGAAATGCTCCCTCAGCGCGATGCCGAGCGTCGCCATGTCGCGCGCGGTGGTGAACTGGCCGGGATTGGGCAGGCCGTTGGCGTTCCGGAACACGGTGCCGTTCATGCCCAAGGCACGCGCCTTGGCGGTCATCATGCGGGCGAAAGTGGCTTCGTTGCCGCCGAGCATTTCGCCGAGCGCGGTTGCAGAGTCGTTTGCGGATTTGGTGACCATCGACAGGATCGCGGTCTCGACCGTAACCGAGCCGCCTGCCTTGACGCCGAGCTTCGTCGGCGGCTCGGCCGCGGCATTGGCCGAGAACACGACCTGCGAATTCCTGCTGATCTTGCCCTTCGCCAGTGCTTCGAAGGTCAGATAGAGCGTCATCATCTTGGTCAGCGATGCCGGATAGCGCCTGCCGTCTGCGTCCGCCGAATACAGCACCTTGCCGGTCTTGGCGTCGATGACGATGGCCGCCGACCTCGCCGCCAGCGACGAGGCAACGTCGCCGCAAACGAACGCCATCGCCATGGCGATGATCATGATCGTTTTGAGAGGGGAGGTGGATTTGGAAACGATGCCCAACAACGCCTTACGCACTGGTACTTCCCTTGGATTTCTTCGTTGCGCTGGAGGCGGCAAAGGGTCCTGCCTCGCTTCCGGCCAAGCTACCGGGGCAGCGTTACCAATCCGTTTATGGTAACCGCCGCGTTCACCATTTTATTCGGGCTTGAAGCTCTCTTTATTCGATTTTTAGCCATTGCCTGCGCAGGCGGGCTCGCACACCGCGAAACATTGACTTTTGTGCGGCGCACAATATATTGTAGTGCATTGCACAAGGGCGCCCCGAAGAAGGACGCCTCAACCGTCAAGGGAATCGTGAAATGACCCAGACCTATGAGGACTTCAGCAAATACGGCAAAGAATTTGCCGACACCGGATTGAAGAGCTTCGCGTCGCTCTCCAAGGGCGCCCAGGCGATCGCCACCGAGGCTGGCGAATACACCAAGAAGAGTTTTGAGTCCGGCAGCGCCACTGTGGAGAAGCTGTTTTCGGCCAAGTCGCTGGAAAAGGCGATCGAGATCCAGTCGGATTACGCCAAGCAGTCCTACGAGGCGTTCGTCGCCGAGGCCACCAAGATCGGCGATCTTTATGCCGAGCTCGCCAAGGAAGCTTACAAGCCTTTCGAATCGATCGTTGCCAAGGCGAAGTAACTTCGTCCCGGCATGACCCGGATTCGGCCCTTTGGGCCGTGACAAAACCCGGCTGCGGAAACGCGGCCGGGTTTTTTCATGTCAATTCCCGATCAAGGGCCTCTCGCCCCTTCACGATTGCGAAAATCGTCCAAGTTTGGTCACCTAGCCATATTGTCAGCTAAACAGAAGGGCTTAAAATCGTACATCGAACACCTACATGTCGGACTCGCATGGGGATTCGAAAAAGGCAGGAATACGTGACGATCGGTTTGACTGCCACGAGACACGTGGCGCGGATGCAAAACGGCGGCGGCGACGGCAATGAGGCCGGCCGCGGGACGGCCGTCATCACGCGCACCAAAACCAAGACCAAGAAGCCTAGCCTTTATCGGGTCCTCATCCTCAACGACGACTACACGCCCATGGAGTTCGTGGTTCACGTGCTGGAGCGTTTTTTCCAGAAGGACCGCGAAGCCGCCACACGCATCATGCTTCATGTTCACAATCATGGAGTGGGCGAGTGCGGGGTCTATACATTCGAGGTGGCCGAGACCAAAGTGTCCCAGGTCATGGATTTCGCCCGACAGAATCAGCATCCGCTGCAATGCGTGATGGAGAAGAAGTGAGGTAACATGCCGGCTTTCTCCCAAGGCCTGGAAAAGGCGCTTCACCAGGCGCTGACGCTCGCCAATGAGCGGCACCATGAATACGCAACCCTTGAACATTTGCTGCTCGCGCTCATCGACGACACCGAGGCCGCCGCCGTCATGCGCGCCTGCAATGTCGATCTCGATGAGCTCAAGCACACGGTTCTCACCTATATCGACACCGAACTCGACAACCTCGTCACCGGCTACGACGAGGACTCCAAGCCGACGGCCGGTTTCCAGCGCGTCATCCAGCGCGCGGTGATCCATGTGCAGTCATCGGGCCGCGAGGAAGTGTCGGGCGCCAACGTGCTCGTCGCCATCTTCGCCGAGCGCGAGAGCCATGCCGCCTATTTCCTGCAGGAACAGCAGATGACCCGCTACGACGCGGTCAACTACATCTCGCACGGCATCGCCAAGCGTCCGGGCGCGTCGGAGACCCGCTCGCCGCGCGGCGCCGATGACGAGCAGGGCGGCCAGAACGGCGCCGAGCCGCAGGAGGAAGGCGGCAAGAAGAAGCAGCAGCAGGACGCGCTGACGGCTTATTGCGTCAACCTCAACAACAAGGCCAAAGCCGGCAAGATCGACCCGCTGATCGGCCGCGAATCCGAGATCAACCGCACCATCCAGGTGCTGTGCCGCCGCTCCAAGAACAACCCGCTCTATGTCGGTGATCCCGGCGTCGGCAAGACGGCGATCGCCGAAGGCCTGGCCAAGCGCATCGTCGAGGGCGACGTTCCCGAAGTGCTGCACAACGCCACCATCTTCGCGCTCGACATGGGCACGCTGCTTGCCGGCACGCGCTATCGCGGTGATTTCGAGGAACGGCTGAAGCAGGTCGTCAAGGAACTCGAGGACTATCCAGGTGCTGTGCTGTTCATCGACGAGATCCACACGGTGATCGGGGCCGGGGCCACATCGGGCGGCGCCATGGATGCGTCGAATCTGTTGAAGCCGGCTCTGTCGTCGGGTGCGATCCGCTGCATCGGCTCGACCACCTACAAGGAATTCCGCCAGTTCTTCGAGAAGGACCGCGCCCTGGTGCGGCGCTTCCAGAAGATCGACGTCAACGAGCCGACCATCCAGGACGCTATCGAGATCATGAAGGGCCTGAAGCCCTATTATGAGGAATTCCACAAGGTGAAGTTCACCAACGAGGCGATCAAGGCCTCGGTGGAGCTTTCGGCGCGCTACATCAACGACCGCAAGCTGCCGGACAAGGCAATCGACGTGATCGACGAGACCGGCGCCTCGCAAATGCTGGTGCCGGAAAGCAAGCGCAAGAAGACCATCGGCATCAAGGAGATCGAAGCCACGATCGCCACCATGGCCCGCATCCCGCCGAAGACGGTTTCGGCCGACGACGAGAAGGTGCTGCAAGGCCTCGATATCGAGCTGAAGCGCGTCGTCTATGGTCAGGACACCGCGATTACCGCGCTGACCTCGGCCATCAAGCTCGCACGGGCCGGCCTGCGCGAACCGGAAAAGCCGATCGGCTCCTACCTGTTCTCCGGACCGACCGGCGTCGGCAAGACCGAAGTGGCCAAGCAGTTGGCCGCCTCGCTCGGCGTCGAGCTGATCCGCTTCGACATGTCGGAATACATGGAACGCCACACCGTTTCACGGCTGATCGGCGCCCCTCCCGGCTATGTCGGCTTCGACCAGGGCGGTCTTTTGACCGACGGCGTCGACCAGCATCCGCATTGCGTGCTGTTGCTGGACGAAGTCGAGAAGGCGCATCCGGACCTGTTCAACATCCTGTTGCAGGTGATGGACCACGGCAAGCTGACGGACCACAACGGCAAGCAGATCGACTTCCGCAATGTGATCCTGATCATGACCACCAATGCGGGTGCGTCGGATGCGCAGCGCGCGGCGATCGGCTTCGGCTCGACCAAGCGCGAAGGCGACGATGTCGAGGCGATCAACCGGCTGTTCACGCCGGAATTCCGCAACCGTCTCGATGCGATCATCCCGTTCGGCTCGCTGCCGGTGCCGGTCATCCATCAGGTGGTGCAGAAGTTCGTCATGCAGCTCGAAGCCCAGCTTTCCGAGCGTGGCGTCACCTTCGACCTGTCGTCAGATGCGATCGCCTGGCTCGCCGACAAGGGCTATGATGAGCGCATGGGAGCGCGGCCGCTCGGCCGGGTGATCCAGGAGCACATCAAGAAGCCGCTGGCCGACGAGGTGCTGTTCGGCAAGCTCAAGAAGGGCGGTACGGTGCGGGTCACCGTCGAGAAGAAGGAAACCGGCGAAACCGGCCTGAAGCTCGAATCGCTCGCCGACGAGGCGCCGGTGAAGCCGAAGAAGGAAGAGCCGGAAGAAACGCCGAAGCCCAGAACGGCCGTGGCGCAGCAGCCCGCAGCCAAGACGCTGGTGGCGCAGAA
>NZ_JAMYSA010000045.1:0-50646 GCF_040321735.1 Mesorhizobium sp. M0293 | reverse complement strand
AAATGGCTTGGCGGCGGCGCGCGGTCCGGCCAGCGACAGCAGGCCGAGCCACAACGCGATCAGCGCGACCAGCACAGTCCAGCCGAAGCTGGTGCCGAGCCCGGTCCGCCAGATGACCGGTTGCGCCAGATGGGAGAGCGGTGCCCCGAGCGCATCGAGCCCCTGTAGGCCAAGCGACAGCGGTGCCGCGACCAGCCCGCCCAGGATTGCAGCCGCAACGAAGCGCTGTCCGGCGCGGACATCTCGGGCCAGCCAGGCAAGGGCAAAGGCGCCGCCAACGCCGAGGAAAAGACCGATGTAGAGAAAGACCTTGCCGGTCCAGATCGCCGATCGCAACGACCAGTCGACAGCTTCGGACACCGCCGGCGGCGCGCTTGGCGCGCCGATGGAAAACAGCAGGGAACCACCGACCGGATGGCCGTCGGCGGAAATGACGCGCCAGCTCAAGACATGCGTGCCGGACTTGAGCGGCTGCGGATTATCGATCTCGACAGTCTGGTCGCTGAGGCGGAAGGAGGACAGCGGAACCGGCGTGCCGTCGGGTTTCACCAGGGTCAGCACCAGCGGCGAGACCGGCTCGCTGAAGGTCAGCGAGAACTGTGCCGGCCCCTGTTCCAGCACCGCGCCATCGGCCGGGTCGGTCTTGATCAGCGCGGCATGGGCGAAAGCCTGATTTGCCATGATGGCGAGAAACACGATCAGGGCCAGCAGGCCGACGACAAGCCGGCCGGCGCGGTGGCCGGCCATGGAAGCCGTTTGCAGGTAGGACGTCGTGCTCATGTCACCGCCACAAAAGATAGCGGCGCGCTCTTGCGAGCGCGCCGCTCGAAAAGATCATTTCTTCGGCAGCAGTTTGATGCCGGGGGCCGGGTTTTCAAGTGCGTCTTCATCCTGGCCGGCCGCCGGGATCTCGATCCAGCGGTCGGCGGCGCCGTCACATTCCTGCACCACCGGGAAGTAAAGTTTTTGGCCCACCGGCAGATCCGCCGTCAGTGTCGCGCGGAAGACGAACTCGTCGTAGAATTCATCCGGCAGGCTGCCGCCGCTCCAGTCGACTTCCTTGACCCCATCGGTCACCGCCTGACCATAGAGCTGGTAGGATTTGTCGTACTTGCCCTTCTTGGTCTGCAGCGTCCAGCCGGGCTTCGGCATCGGCTTCACCGCGATCACCCCTTCCGGGATCTGCACACGCACGGCGGTCGTCGCCTTGCCGTCGCAGCCATGCGGCACGCGTAAGATTGCCTTGTAGGTCGAGCCGACGGCCGCCTCCTGGGTTTCGAGCGTGATATGCGCGAAAGCGGCACTTGTCCCGAGCACGAAAAGTGCCGCGGCGGACAAAAGATACTTGTTCATGATGGTCCCTCAGATCTTCAAAATTTGTCTAACTGGCCGGATCAATTGGCGTGATCATCCATGGCGCCACCACCGATGCCTTCGACGGCGAAATCGACGCTGACGGCGCCGGCCTTTTCGAAGGTCAGCGTGGCGGAAAACTTTTCGCCCTGCTTGGGTTGCCGCTTCAGGCCGATGAACATCAGATGATAGCCGCCAGGGGCCAATGCCACCTTGCCACCGGCCGGGATTTCCAGGCCGCCGGTAACCGACCGCATGGTCATGACGCCGTCTTTTACGCCCATCTGATGCAGTTCGGCCTTTTCCGAGATATCGGAGGAAATCGACACCAGCCGGTCCGGCGCGCTGCCATTGTTGGTGATGGTGAAATAGCCGCCGGCTACCTTGGCGCCGGCTGGTGTGGCGCGCGACCAGGGGTGGCCGATCTCGAGATCTCCAACCTTGAACTCATGCGCGAATACGGACTGGGCGCCGACGAACAACAGCGCAAGAGCCAGCGCGGCAATGCCGACACGCTCTTCGATGCTCTGTAGAATGCTGCCGAGCATAGGACGCGCGGCGTCGGGGAAAAAATAGGACATGGTTGCTCCATGAAGTGATGGTCGCGCCGTTGCCGGTCGCGAGCAGTTTGATCTTTGGATGGGTACGCCCACGAAAGGTTCCGTCGGGCAAACAGGCTCAGGCCGTCAGCGGCGGCGCGCGCGGGTTCGACGGCGAGCGCTCACGCGCAAAGTCGAGATGGATGGCCACCGGGAAGACAAAGGCGACCGTTTCAAAGGAAAGGCTGCCCAGTGCAAGCCCGGCATTGGGCGACGGCGCAAAGGCTGGCGAAAACATGCTGCAGCCGAGCACGCAGCATGTCGGCAGGTGAGACGGCGGCGGGTTGCCGCCGGGCAGCTCGGTTGCGCCCTCACGGGTACAGATGACGTTGCCGAAGGCATCGAGCTGCGATGCATTGGGACCGGCGCCGAAGGCGAAGGCACCAAGCGTCGACTGGAGCAACAGCAGATAGGCCGCGACAAGCACGACCGGTATGCTCCACCGTCTCCTCGATACGCCCAAAGCCCTGCCTCTTCGCAGCAATGTACCATACCTAGCACGGGGCTGGCGGGCGGAAAATCGCCAAATCGCCGCTGCGGCAACGCGGCATATCAATGCATGTCGCCCAAAAGTGTGCAGCGGCTTTGGGACAACGACATGCATGAAACAAGACTCTGAGCCGCGACGCGGCTCAGAGTTTTTGTGAAGACCGGCTCTCCGGAATCGAGGTCAGCAAAGTCTGGCGCGCTGACTTCAGATGCTTGCGGCAAGCGGCGTCGACCTTGCCGAGGTCGCGCGATTTGAGCGCCTCGATGTAGGCCAGATGCTCACCGATCGCCACCTCGTTGCGTTCGCGCTCCTGCGCCTTGTTCCACTGGTAGTGGTAGTGGAAGATCATGGCGATGACGTCGTAGAAATCGACAATGAAGCGGTTGCGCGATGCCCGATGGATGAGCCGGTGGAAGCGCTCGTCCAGCTCGGAGAATTCGTTGAAACGGGTGGCGATCTCGCTTGCCAGCCGGCGATGGTCGTCTTCCAGACGGTCGAGATCGCCCCAGACCACGCTGTCCTGCGGCAGAGCGGCGAAGGCCGCCGCCGAGCGCAGTTCGAACATTTCGCGGATTTCGGTCAGCTCCAGCGCGAAGGCGCGCGTAAAGCCCTTCAGCACCCAGTGGCTGTTGCGGCGTTTCTCGATCAGGCCGAAGCGGGAGAAGCGGATCAGGAACTCGCGCACGCTGGTGGTGCCGACGCCGATCTCGCGCGCCAGTTCGAGTTCGTTAATCTGCATGCCGGCCTCGGCGCCTCCGGCGAGCAGCCTGCGCATGAACGACCGCTCGATGATCTCGGCCAGCGTGTCGGTTTCTTCCTCGGGGAAGAAATCATCGGGGCGCGGTTCGCGCAGCACCGTCTTGGCGCGCTTGTTCCAGGCGATCAGCCCGGTCTCTTCCATGCGCGCTAGGATCGTTCGCACCGTGGTGCGGCTGACGCCAAGCAAGGTGCCCAGTTCCGGCTCCGAAGGCAGGCTGCGCGTTTCGTCGAGCAGCCGCAGGCAGCGGTTGTAGGCATCCTTGTAGACGTTGTTGCTCTTCGACATCCCTGACCCGTTGCACGCCGTCGCTTGCGGCCGTCGGCCGGAAGCGCAATATGACGTTCCCATGACCCCTGAAAGCGAAATTCGCTTTCTTGAACACCGATGGACATGCGGAACTCCCCGGCGAAAAAACAATTGACGCAAAACTGTTTTTTCACGATAAAAGACATTATCTTTAAACAGGCGCGTGTCAATCCGCCCGCGCAACCCAGGATCACCCAGGAAACCGCCCGTGAACGCCTCCAACAGCATTCTTCTGTCCCCTGCCGACAATGTCGCCGTCGCCAATGGCCGCATCGAGATCGGCGCCGTGCTGCCGGGCGGTGCCGTTGCCACCGCGCTGATCGAGCCCGGCCACAAGGTGGCGATCAAGCCGATCGCCGCCGGCGAGGCGGTGGTCAAATACGCTCAGGCCATCGGTCGCGCGACACAGGATATTGCAGCGGGCGAGCACGTTCATTCGCACAATCTGGTTTTCGAATCCGGCCGCTTGCCGGTCGTGCCGCCGAGCGAGGCCGAGCACGCGACGGAAGCGGACCGTGCCCGGACCTTCATGGGCTATCGCCGCGCCGATGGCCGCGCCGGCACGCGCAATTTCATCGGCATCGTCGCCAGCGTCAATTGCTCGGCCACGGTCTGCCATTCCATCGCCGACACCGCCAACCGCACCCTGCTGCCGAAATATCCCGGCATCGACGGCTTCGTCCCCATCGTCCACGGCCAGGGTTGCGGCATGAGCGCCACCGGCGACGGCATGATGGTACTGCACCGCACGCTTGCCGGTTATGCCCGCCACCCGAATTTCGGCGGCGTGCTGATGGTCGGGCTCGGCTGCGAGGTCAACCAGCTCACCCTCTACGGCCAGAAGGGTGTCGCTGCCGGCAAACGCCATTTCAACATCCAGGACGCCGGCGGTTCGCGCAAATCGGTCGAAAAGGCGATGGGCGTGCTGGCCGAGATCGCCGAGGAAGTCGGTCAGTTGAAGCGTGAGCCGATCCCGGTTAGCGAGATCGTCGTCGGCCTGCAATGCGGCGGCTCCGACGGAATGTCGGGCATTACGGCCAACCCTGCGCTGGGCGCGGCCGTCGACATCCTGGCCGGCGTAGGCGGCATCGGCATCCTTTCCGAGACCACCGAGATCTACGGTGCCGAACATCTTCTCGCCTACCGCGCGGCAACGCCGGAGATCGCGCAGAAGCTCGATGGCTTCGTGAAATGGTGGGAAGATCACGTCGCCAAACATGGCGCCTCGATCGACAACAACCCCTCGCCCGGCAACAAGCGCGGCGGCCTCACCACCATCCTGGAGAAGTCGCTCGGCGCGGTCGCCAAGGGCGGCCAGACGCCGCTCAACGGCGTCTTCGGCTATGCCGAAAAAGTCACCGGCAGCGGCTTGGTGTTCATGGACACGCCCGGCTACGACCCGGTCTCGGCGACCGGTCAGGTGGCGGGTGGCGCCAATATCATCGTCTTCACCACCGGCCGCGGCTCCTGCTTCGGCTGCCGTCCGACGCCGTCGATCAAGGTCGCCACCAACTCGACCATGTATCACCAGATGGAAGAGGACATGGACGTCAACTGCGGCGTCATCGCCTCCGGTGAAAAGACCATCGCCGGCATGGGCCGAGAGATCTTCGAACTGATCGTCGAGACGGCTTCCGGCCGCAAGACCAAGAGCGAGGATTTCGGCTACGGCGACAACGAGTTCGTGCCCTGGCATCTTGGCGCGACGCTCTAGATTTCACTGATATCTGGTAGACGGCCGCGCCGGGACAGCGGCGGGCAACGGGGAGGTTGTGCATGGAAAAGCGCCGCATCGGCCAGACAACGCTGGAGGTCACCGAAATCAGTTTCGGCGGTGCCGCGATCGGCGGCCTCTACCGCGCCTGTCCGCGCGAAGCGGCGATGGAGACGTTGCAAGGCGCCTGGGAATCCGGCCTGCGCTACTTCGACACCGCACCCTTCTACGGTTTCGGCCTGTCGGAACGACGCTTCGGCGACTTCCTGCGCTACAAGCCGCGCGATTCCTATGTGTTGTCGACCAAGGTCGGCCGCTTGTTCCGCCCGGTGCCGGATGACCAGGTTCCCGATCACTCCTATGTCGATCCGTTGCCCTTCGCGCTCGACTACGACTATTCCTATGACGGCATCATGCGGTCGATCGAGTTCAGCTATGCGCGGCTTGGCCTGAACAGGATAGACATCCTGTTTGTCCATGACATCGGCGCCTACACCCATGGTGTCGAGAAGACCAAGTTGCACTTTCGCCAGCTGATGGATGGCGGCCTCAAGGCGCTCGAAGAGCTGAAGCGAACCGGTGTCATTTCCGCCTATGGGCTGGGCGTCAACGAAGTGCAGATCTGTCTCGACGTGATGCGCCAGGCACCGCTCGACTGCATCCTGCTCGCCAGCCGCTATTCCCTGCTGGACCGCAGTGCCGAAGCGGAATTGCTGCCGCTATGCCGGGCGCAACAGACCTCGTTGGTCATCGGCGGCGTCTTCAACTCCGGCATCCTGGCGACCGGGCCGGTGCAAGGCGCGCATTTCGATTACCGCCCTGCCAGCCATGACGTGCTCGACCGCGTCGGTGCGATGGAAAGGATCGCCGCCGAGGGCGGTTATCCGCTGGCCGCCGCCGCGTTCCAGTTCCCCTTGCATGAACCCGCCGTCGCCACCGTGCTGACCGGCACCGCCAAGCCGGCAAACCTGACGCGCAACCTCGAACTGCTCGACATCGACGTGCCGGAGACGGAATACGCCAGATATCGCCCCTACACGCTGATGCAGGAGCTGGCGTGAAATTCGCCCTACCCGCGGTGAACGGCGATTCCGGCTTCACATTCTTGCGATCCCAAGAAAGAATGAACATTCCATATTGACGAATATGTGGAATTAATATTCCATACATTCGCGGAACGGAAACGGGAGCGCTTGACGGCGGCAAGGTAGGAGCAGCGCGGTGTATCTGCCTCTGCCAGGCTTCGCGAGGACTGGTCAAACACCGCTTGCATCGGCTGGTTCGATGCACTATCAAAACATGGCAACTGTTTTTTATTGATAAAGTTCTGTTTGGGCCACGCCTATCCGGACGGAGCTTCCGTAACGTTCACCGGGCGACTTAGGGAGGAACTTCATGAAATTCGTGACCAGCATTCTCAACCGCCGCGCCGTCATGGCGCTGGCAGCAGCTTCGATGCTCGCCGGCGTCATGCATTCGGCGCCGGTTTCGGCGGCGGACGTGACCATTCCGATCATCGTCAAGGACACCACGTCCTTCTATTGGCAGATCGTTCTGGCCGGCGCCCGCAAGGCCGGCAAGGATCTCGGCGTCAACGTTCCGGAACTCGGTGCCCAGGCTGAAACCGACGTCAACGGCCAGGTCTCGATCCTCGAGAACGCCGTTGCCAGCAACCCGGCAGCCATCGTCATCGCGCCGACCGAGTTCAAGGCGCTTGGCAAGCCGATCGATGAAGCCGCTGCCAAGGTCAAGGTTATCGGCATCGACTCCGGCGCCGACTCCAAGGCCTTCACCTCGTTCCTGACCACCGACAATGTGCAGGGCGGCCGCGTCGCTGCCGACGGCCTCGCCGCCGCCATCGGCGCCGCCAACGGCGGCAAGATCGAGGGCGACGTCGCCCTGATCACCAACGCACCGGGCGCCGGCTCGCTCGAACAGCGCAAGCAGGGCTTCACCGAACAGCTGGCCGCCAAATATCCAGGCCTCAAGCTGGTCGCCGACAAATATGCCGACGGCCAGGCCACCACCGGCCTCAACATCGCCACCGATCTGATCACCGCCAACCCGAACCTCAAAGGCATCTTCGCCTCCAACCTGATCATGGCGCAGGGCGTCGGCCAGGCAGTCGCGGAAAACAGCCTTGGCGGCAAGCTGGCGCTGGTCGGTTTCGACAGCGACGAGAAGCTGATCAAGTTCCTCAACGACGGCGTCATTTCCGCCCTCGTCGTCCAGGATCCCTACCGGATGGGCTATGACGGCATCAAGACCGCGCTCGCCGCCTCGAAGGGCGAAAAGGTCGAGGCCAATGTCGATACCGGCGCCAATCTGGTGACCAAGGACAACATGAAAGACCCCAAGATCGACGCGCTGCTCAACCCGAAGCTCTAAGCCGTCGCATCCAAATCGTCTCCGGGGCTCCGCGCCCCGGAGATATAGCTGCCGGCACAAACGGCTTGGCAATCCACAAGCTTAAGCTAGGCTGTTTTCGAGGCATATCCTTGCCTCGCCGCGTGCCAATCGTGAGGCCGATCTGGGAGGCCAATCAGGGAGGATTGTCATGACATCGACGGCGCAGGAACTGCATCCGGCCCCTGTGCTGGAGCCTGGCAGGACCATCCTCGAATTACGCGGGCTGGAGAAGCGTTATCCCGGCACCCACGCGCTGAAACCGGTCAACCTCGCCTTCAAGTCCGGCGAGATCCACGCCATCGTCGGCGAGAACGGCGCCGGCAAATCGACCCTCATCAAGCTTTTGACCGGCGTCATGCCGCGCACCTCCGGAGAGGTCATCTGGGAAGGTCAGCCGGCTGCCTTGGCGACACCGCATGAGGCGATGGCGCTCGGCATCAATGCCGTGCATCAGGAAGTCGTGCTCTGCCGTCACCTGACGGTCGCCGCCAACATGTTCCTCGGCGAGGAGAATTCGCGCTTCGGCATCCTGCAGCAGCGCGCCATGATCAGGCAAGCGCAGAAGATCATCGACGATCTCGGCTTCGATCTGCCGGCGCATGTCACATTGGGCGACCTGACCATCGGCCAGCAGCAGCTGATTGCTGCCGCCCGCGCCACCGTGCGCGGCACCAAATTCCTGATCTTCGACGAGCCGACCGCCTACCTCACCCGCAAGGAGGCCGACCAGCTCTTCACACTGATCCGCCGGCTGAAGGGCGAAGGCGTGACGATCATCTACATCAGTCATCGCATGGAGGAAGTGTTCGAACTCGCCGACCGTGTTTCCGTGCTGCGTGACGGCACGCTGGTCGGCACCCGCAACATCGCCGAGACCAACGATGCCGAGTTGGTCAAGATGATGATCAACCGCTCGATCGAGCAGGTTTATCACAAAGAGCATTTCACGCCGGGCGCCGCGATCATCGAAGCGCGGAACCTGTCCGGCAAAGGGTTTGAAAATGTTTCGATGACGGTTCGCGCCGGCGAGATCGTCGGGCTCTATGGCCTGATCGGCGCCGGGCGCAGCGAGTTCGTCACGACGCTGTACGGTCGCCACCGCAAATCGGCCGGCCAGATTCTCTGGGAAGGCAAGGAGGTTCAGGTCAAATCCGAGCATGACGCGATCAAGCTCGGCATGGCGCTGGCGCCGGAAAGCCGCCGCGACCAGGGCCTCTGTCTCAACCTGCCGGTTGGCCTCAACCTCAACCTGCCGATCTACAAGCGCATCTCGACCAATCTGCTGATTTCGAGTGCACAGGAGAAGACGCAGGCCGATCGCCAGATCGCCGATCTGCGCATTAAGACGCCGACTCGCGGCGCGCTGGCGTCCAGCCTGTCGGGCGGCAATCAGCAGAAGATCGTCATCGGCAAATGGCTGGCGCACGGCGCCAAGCTGTTCATCTTCGATGAACCGACGGTCGGCGTCGATGTCGGCACCAAGGCCGAGATCTACCGGTTGTTCGGCGCGCTGCTGTCGAAAGGCGCCGGCATCATCCTGATCTCGTCCTATCTGCCGGAAGTCTACGAGCTGGCCGATACGCTGCATGTGTTCCGGCGCGGCAAATTGGTGGCGACGCACGGTTTTCGCGGCGCCAGCCACGAGGACATTCTCACGCAGGCGCTCGCCGAGAAACAAGAAAAACAGGGAGGACAGATATGAGCACCGAGGCGATTGCTGTCGAAAAACCGAAACGGAACTACAATGTCCTGTTCGGGCTGACGCTTCTGGCGTTGCTGGTTCTGCTCTGGATCGTTCTGTCGGTCGCGACGCCGAGCTTCGCCTCTTCCAACAACATCGCCAACCTGCTGCGGCAGGGTTCGATGATCGCCATCATGGCGGTCGGCCAGACTTTCGTCATCATCACCGGCGGCATCGACCTGTCCGTCGGCGCCGTGGTCGGCTTCGCCACCGTGGTCGTAGCCATGATGATCAATGCCGGCTTCCCGATCTGGCTCGCCATTCTGGTGACGCTGCTGGTCGGTGTTGCTATCGGCATGTTTCACGGCTTCGGCATCGTCAAGATGGGCTTGCCGCCCTTCATCATCACGTTGGCGACGCTGACCTCGCTGCGCGGAATCGGCCTTTTGATGACCAACGGCAATTCGATCAACATCAACAGCGACACCTTCACCGCGTTCTCGCGCAGTTCCTTCATCGGCATCCCCAACCTGTTCTGGATGGTGATCCTGGTCGGCATTCCGGCCTATATCTTCCTGCATCACAGCCGCTGGGGCCGGTATCTGTTCTCGGTCGGCTCCAACGCCGAGGCCTCGCGCCTGTCCGGCGTCAATGTCCAGCGAACCATCTACATGGCCTACACGCTGTCCGGCCTCTGCGCGGCTTTCGTTGGCGTGCTGCTGGCCGCCCGCATCGGCATCGGCAACCCGACCCAGGCTGAGGGCTGGGAGTTGCAGGCGATCGCCTCGTCGGTCATCGGCGGCACCTCGCTGTTCGGTGCCGTTGGCTCGGTGCACGGACCGCTGCTCGGAGCTTTCATCCTGGCCACCATCAACAACGGCGCCAACCTGCTCAACGTCAACTCGTTCTGGCAGCGCATCATCACCGGCGCGCTCATCATCATCATCGTCTATTTCGACGGGCTGCGCCGTCGCGGCAAGTAACGACCCGCAATCAATCGCCGGCCCGCACCAATGGGCCGGCGATTTCATGAACAAGACTGGATTGAAGCATGAAAGCCGTCGTCTGCCGCTCGCCCGGCGATCTTGTCCTGGAAGATCGTCCCACCCCGAGTGCACCAGCTCCCGGATGGGCGCTGGTGGCGGTCAGCCATGTCGGCATCTGCGGCACCGACTACCACATCTTCGAGGGCAAGCATCCGTTCCTCGCCTATCCCCGCATCATGGGCCATGAAGTATCCGGTACAGTAGTGGAAACAGGCGAAGGCGTCGAGCTTGCCGTCGGTGAGCCGGTCGTCATCAACCCATATCTTTCCTGCGGCAAGTGCATCGCCTGCCGGCACGGCAAGCCGAATTGCTGCGTCAGGATCGAGGTGCTCGGGGTGCATCGCGACGGCGCCATGTGCGAACGCATCCTGGTGCCGGCGCAAAATCTCTATCCTGCCAACGGCCTGTCGTTGGCCGACGCCGCCGCCGTCGAGTTCCTGGCCATCGGCGCACATGCCGTGCGGCGTGCCAAGGCCGAAACCGGCGCACGCACACTGGTCATCGGCGCCGGCCCGATCGGGCTCGGCACCGCCATCTTCGCCCGCATCGCCGACCTCGACGTGACACTGCTCGATATGAGCAGCGAAAGGCTCGCCTTCGCTGCGAACGAGCTTGGTTTCCAGACCCTCGACGGCTCGCGCGGCGCGGTGCCAGACCTGGTCTGGGAGGCGACATCGGGCGAAGGCTTCGATGTGGTCTTCGACGCCACCGGCAATACCCAGTCGGTGCGGTCGGCTTTCGCCCATGTCGCGCATGGCGGAACATTGGTGCTGGTCAGCGTCGTCAAGGACGACATCAGCTTTTCCGATCCGGAATTCCACAAACGCGAAATGACGCTGATCGGCAGCCGCAACGCCTTGCGCGCCGACTTCGACCATGTCGCCGCCTCGATCCGCAACGGCGCCGTTCCGCTGGCAAAACTCGTCACCCACCGCACCACGCTTTCCGGCACGCCGCACGATCTGGCCCGCTGGGCGCATGAGAAATCAGGACTGATCAAGGCTGTGATCGAGGTGGGAGCATAACTTAGCAGGCGGTGAACCCGGCCCGAATTGACGACGCCCGCGCAGATCGACCCCCACTCCGTCTCGGCTTCGCCGAGCCACCTCTCCCCCGATCGACGGGGTAGAGGAAGGGTGCGAGCCTATTGCAGCCAACGCTCTTCAACCAGACTCCGGCTCCCTTCCTCTCCCTCCGGAGGGGGGAGAGGTGGCTCGGCGAAGCCGAGACGGAGTGGGGGAAGCCGGTCCTCAAATGCGCCGACGCTGACAGGTGAGCGCGACCGAACTGGCCTGATATCAGCGCGAGTCAGAAGTCACGGTCTCGTATGAGGCTGCCACTCCCTACAGCGCCGACAGCTTCAGCTCCACCCGTTCTGCCGGAAACCTGGACTCGGAAACCTGGATCGGCTGGCCGTCCGGCGTGACGTTGACAGCGACTGTAACCAGCACGATGGCGCCCGGTTGCAGGTCGAGGTCTGCAAGGTCCGCCGCATCGGCGTGGCGCGCCGATAGCACGGTCGATTGCCTGAGATAGTCGTCGATGCCGAACCGGGCGAGCGATGCGGTGATCGAGCCGGTCTCCGCCATTGCAGCATCGATACCGGCAAAGCGCCGGGCATCGAACCAGCCGGCAGCACGTGACACCGGCCGGCCGTCGGCTTCGCCGCGCGTTTCCAGGCGGATCACATCGGCCCCTTTGGCAAGCCCCAGCCCCTCGGCGACACGCCGGCTGGCCGGCTCGACCGAGGATGCGAGCAGGACGATATGCCGTTCCGATGTCTGCCCTTGCAGGCCTGTTGAAAAGCGTGTGCGCGCACCGATGGGATAGGACAGCCGCTTGCGCGACAGCACGAAGGTGCCGCGCCCCTGCTCGGCCCGCAGCACCCCTTCCTGCACAAGGGCTGATATGGCGCTGCGCACGGTATGGCGGTTGACGCCATAGCGGTCAGCCAGTGCCATCTCCGGCGGCAGCGCGGCGCTTTCTGCGAAATCGCCGACGGCGATCGCCTGCAGGATCTTCTCGGCGATCTGCCGCCACAGCGAGACGCCGCTGCGCCGCTCGATGCTGTCCGCTGCCAGCCGCCCGACCATTGATTGCCCCCAATCTTCAAGTGCTTGTCATCCACCCGTCATGGACTCGCGCTAGATAATAGGTATAATTTGTATAGTTGTCTATATCAATAGACAAATTTGCCGAAGAGGAATGTTGCTGATGCGAGGACAGGAAGCCCGCGACCAGGCCGAACGCAAGGCCGTCATGGCAACCCTGGCGCAATCCAGCGGCGACGACATCGTTCGGCTCTGGAACGAGGCCGGACTGCCTTCGGACGCGGAACTGCTGCGCGGCCCCGAAACCGGCCTGGTCACCGTGCGCGGCCGCATCGGCGGTGGCGGCGCGCCCTTCAATGTCGGCGAGGCGACCGTCACCCGCGCCACCGTCCGGCTGCCGTCCGGACAGGTCGGCCATTGCTATGCGCTTGGCCGCGACAAGCAGAAGGCGAGGCTGGCGGCCATCGCCGACGCACTGTGGCAGGACCCTGCCCGCCGCGCCGAGGTGGAGACCGGGCTGATAGTGCCTCTGCGGTCGGCCCTGACCACGGCGCATGAACGCCGCCGCGCCGAGACGGCGGCCACGAAGGTGGATTTCTTCACTATGGTTCGCGGAGAAGACTGATGGACATCGCAGCGCAATCGATCGAAGGCGGTTTCGCCGATCCGGTCTTCAATGCCCAGACTGTGTTCCGCGCGGTCATGGACGCAATGGCGCGGCCGGGCAGCTTGCAGCCGCTGCCGGCCTTCGCCCGCCCGCCGGCGCCGCTCTCGGCAAGCGCCGGCGCCATAGCCCTGGCGCTGTGCGACAACGACACGCCGCTGTGGCTGGACCCGGCTCTGCAAGCTTCCACCGCCATCAAATCCTGGCTTGGTTTCCACACCGGCGCGCCGATGGCCAACACGCCGGCCGATGCGCATTTTGCGTTGATCGCCACGCCGGCCGAGATGATGGCGCTCGACGGTTTTTCGCAAGGCACGCAGGACTACCCTGACCGTTCGACCACGCTGATCCTGAATGTCAGCGATCTCGTCTCCGGCACGCCTCTGTTGCTCGAAGGTCCCGGCATCGAAACCAGCGCCACGATTGCACCGGCGCAGATGCCGCGTCATTTCGTCGAGCAGTGGAAGCAGAATATCAAGCGCTTCCCGCGCGGCGTCGACATCATCCTCGCCACCGCTGATGGCATAGCCTGCCTGCCGCGCACGACGCGCATCAAGACGATGGAGGCGTAAGATGTATGTCGCTGTAAAAGGTGGCGAAGCAGCAATCGCCAACGCCCACAGCCTGCTTGCCGACCGCCGGCGCGGCGACCGTTCGGTGCCGGCGCTTCGCCTCGACCAGATCGTCGAGCAGCTGGCGCTCGGCGTCGACCGGGTGATGAGTGAAGGCTCGCTCTACGACCGGGAATTGGCGGCACTCGCCATCGTCCAGGCGCGCGGCGACATGATCGAGGCAATCTTCCTGGTACGCGCCTATCGCACCACGCTGCCGCGCTTCGGCTACACCAAGCCCATCGACACCGCCGCCATGCTGGTCGAGCGGCGCGTGTCGGCGACTTACAAGGACCTGCCCGGCGGCCAGTTGCTTGGGCCTACTTTCGATTACACCCACCGGCTGCTCGATCCCGAGCTTGCCGCCGGCGCCGACGTCGCCGAGCCGCTGCAGCGCGAGACCGAAGCGCAAGCCATGCCGCGCGTCTCGGCGATCCTCGCCCGCGAAGGCCTGATCGAACCGGACGGCGACATGCCGCAGGACCATGTCCCCGGCGACATCACCCGCGAGCCGCTGGAGTTCCCGATGGCGCGCGACATCCGCCTGCAGGCGCTGTCGCGCGGCGATGAAGGATTCCTGCTGGCGCTCGGCTATTCCACGCAGCGCGGCTATGCCCGCAACCATCCCTTTGTCGGCGAGATCCGCATCGGCGAGGTCGAGCTGGAACTCGATGTGCCCGAACTGCCTTTTGCTGTCCCGCTCGGCACGGTGCGCATCACCGAATGCCAGATGGTCAACCAGTTCAAAGGGTCGGCGAAGGCGCCGCCGCAATTCACCCGCGGCTACGGCCTGGTCTTCGGCCAGAGCGAGCGCAAGGCGATGGCGATGGCGCTCTGCGACCGCGCTCTTCGCGCCAGCGAGTTGGGCGAGGATGTCGTCGCCGCCGCCCAGGATGAGGAGTTCGTCATCTCGCATTCCGACAACGTCCAGGCGACCGGCTTCGTCGAACATCTGAAGCTACCGCACTATGTCGACTTCCAGGCCGAACTCGACCTCGTGCGCCGCATGCGCGCCGAATATGACGCCCGCGAAAACCCCGCCAAGGCCGAAGAGAAGCGGGAGGCCGCGGAATGATCGAAGGCCTCTCCCACATGACCTTTATCGTCCGCGATCTCGATCGGATGACCGAGATCCTCGAGGGCATACTCGACGCCCGAGAGGTCTATGCCAGCGGCGCAGAACAGTTCTCGCTGTCGCGCGAAAAGTTCTTCCTGATCGGCGACATCTGGGTCGCCATCATGGAGGGCGAGCCCTTGCCGGAACGCAGCTACAGCCACATCGCCTTCAAGATCGATGACGCCGATTTCGACCGCTACGCCGAGCGCGTCGCCAAGCTCGGGCTGGACATGCGGCCGCCGCGCCCACGCGTCGAGGGTGAAGGCCGCTCGATCTATTTCTACGACGACGACAACCACATGTTCGAACTGCACACCGGCACGCTCAATGAGCGGCTGGCGCGCTACGCCAAGGGACTGAAAGTCGCGCCATGACGGACATCGCCACCTACAACTTCGCCTATCTCGACGAACAGACCAAGCGGATGATCCGCCGCGCGATCCTCAAGGGCATCGCCATCCCCGGCTATCAGGTGCCGTTCGCCTCGCGCGAAATGCCGATGCCCTATGGCTGGGGCACCGGCGGCGTGCAGGTCACCGCTTCGATCATCGGTCCCGACGATGTGCTGAAAGTGATCGACCAGGGCGCCGACGACACCACCAATGCCGTCTCGATCCGCGCCTTCTTCAAGAAGGTCGCCAATGTCGCGGTGACCACCGACACAGCCAGCGCCACCATCATCCAGACCCGCCACCGCATCCCCGAGCATCCGCTGACGGCGGGCCAGGTACTGGTCTATCAGGTGCCTATCCCTGAGCCGCTGCGCTTCCTTGAACCGCGAGAGACCGAAACGCGCAAGATGCATGCGCTGGAGGAATACGGCCTCATGCATGTCAAGCTCTACGAGGACATCGCCAAGCACGGTCGCATCGCCACCACCTATGCCTATCCGGTCAAGGTCGAGGGCCGCTATGTGATGGACCCGTCGCCGACGCCTAAGTTCGACAATCCCAAGATGCACCGCTCGCCGGCCTTGCAGCTGTTCGGCGCCGGCCGCGAAAAGCGCATCTATGCGGTGCCGCCCTTCACCGAAGTGGTCAGCCTCGACTTCGAGGATCATCCGTTCGAGGTGCAGACCTTCGACCAGCCCTGCGCGCTGTGCGCGGCCGAGAATGTCTATCTCGACGAGGTCATCCTCGACGACCATGGCGGCCACATGTTCGTCTGCTCCGACACCGACCACTGCGAGAAGCGGCGCAACGCCCCTACCTCCCCCTTGTGGGGAGGTCGCGCCGACGGCGCGGGTGGGGGGCTTGACCAATCCACGCTCCACTCAACCCCCACCCCGGCGCTGCGCGCCGACCCTCCCCACAAGGGGGAGGGTAAGGAGAAGCAATGACCGACGAACCGCTGCTGCGCGTCTCGGCGCTGTCCAAATTCTACGGCTCGCGCGTCGGCTGCGACAACGTCTCCTTCGACCTGTGGCCGGGCGAAGTCCTGGCTGTCGTCGGCGAGTCCGGCTCCGGCAAGACGACGCTGCTCAACTGCCTGTCGACGCGGCTGATGCCCTCCTCCGGCACCGCCAGCTACCGCATGCGCGATGGCCAGTTCCGCGAGCTCTACCGCATGAGCGAGGCCGAGCGCCGTTTCCTGATGCGCACCGACTGGGGTTTCGTCCATCAGAACCCCGCCGACGGCCTGCGCATGACGGTGTCGGCCGGCGCCAATGTCGGCGAACGGCTGATGGCTGTCGGCGATCGCCATTACGGCAGGATCCGCGCCACCGCCGTCGACTGGCTGTCGCGCGTCGAGATCGATGAGGACCGCATCGACGACGAGCCGCGCGCCTTCTCCGGCGGCATGCGCCAGCGCCTGCAGATCGCCCGCAATCTCGTCACCGGCCCACGGCTGGTATTCATGGACGAGCCGACCGGCGGCCTCGATGTCTCGGTTCAGGCACGCCTGCTCGACCTGCTGCGCGGTCTGGTCACCGATCTTGGTCTCGCGGCCATCGTCGTCACCCACGACCTCGCGGTGGCACGGCTGTTGTCGCAGCGCATGATGGTGATGAAGGACGGCCGCGTCGTCGAAAGCGGTCTCACCGACCGCGTGCTCGACGACCCGCGCGCGCCCTACACCCAGTTGCTCGTTTCCTCGATTCTACAGGTTTGATGATGGCGCTTGTACACCCCCCTCTGGCCTGCCGGCCATCTCCCCCTCAAGGGGGGAGATTGGCAGCTTTACTATCTCGCCCATTCTGCAACGCAGGAGATTGGCGAAACCGAAGGCAACAGCCAATCTCCCCCCTTGAGGGGGAGATGCCTGGCAAGGCAGAGGGGGGTGCTGGCCCGCAAGCGAACGATGATCGGAGCACCTTCTGATGGCCACCCCTCTTGTTGTCTCGGACGTCGCCAAGAGCTTCACCATGCATCTGCGCGACGGCATTAAACTGCCTGTCGTCGCCGGAGTCTCGTTCTCGATCAGGGCCGGCGAATGCACCGTGCTTGGCGGCCCGTCCGGTGCCGGCAAGAGCTCGATCCTGAAGATGCTCTACGGCAACTATGCCGTCGACGAAGGCCAGATCATCGTCACGCACGATGACGGGCTGATCGATCTCGCCACTGCCAGCCCGCGCACCGTGCTTGCCGTGCGCCGGCAAACGATCGGCTATGTCAGCCAGTTCCTGCGCACCGTGCCGCGCGTCTCGGCGCTCGATGTCGTCGCCGAACCGCTGGTCGAGCGCGGCGAGGACCGCGAGGTTGCTCGCGGCAAGGCACGTGCTCTGCTGGCGCAGCTCAACCTCCCGGAGAAACTTTGGGCATTGCCGCCGGCGACCTTCTCCGGCGGCGAGCAGCAGCGCGTCAACATCGCGCGCGGCTTCATCACCGAGCACCCGATCCTGCTGCTCGACGAGCCGACCGCTTCGCTCGATGCCAGGAACCGCGACGTCGTGATCGAACTCATCGCCGCCAAGAAAGCGGCTGATGTCGCCCTGCTTGGCATCTTCCACGACCACGACGTGCGCGAGGCGGTTGCCGACCGCATCATCGACGTCACCGCTTTCGCTCCCGGAAAAATTGCCGCATGACCAGGAAATTATCGGAGACACCGCTGGTCCACCCGACGGCGGAGGTGCAGAACTCGACGCTCGGCCGCTGGACCGAGATCGCCGGTTTCGGAAAGCGAACTCGGCGACTATTCCTACATGATGCAGGATTGCGCCGTCTGGTGCGCCACGATCGGCAAGTTTTCCAACATCGCGGCAAGCGTGCGCATCAACGCCACCAACCACCCGACCTGGCGGCCGACGCTGCACCATTTCACCTGCCGCGCTTCGGACTATTGGGACGATGCCGAGCATGAGAGCGAGTTTTTCGCCCAGCGCCGCGCCAGGCGCGTCACCGTCGGCCACGACACCTGGCTCGGCCATGGCTCGACCATCCTGCCCGGCGTCACCGTCGGCGATGGTGCCGCGGTCGGCGCCGGCGCTGTCGTCTCGAAGGATGTCACCCCCTACACCATCGTCGCCGGCGTGCCGGCAAATCCGATCCGCGAGCGCTTCGACCGCCGTACGGCCGAACGTTATCAGGCGCTTGCCTGGTGGGACTGGGACCATGCCAGGCTGCGCGCTTCGCTCGACGATTTCCGGGAACTGTCGGCCGAGGCCTTCCTGGAAAAATACGAAGGATAGTTCTTCACCTCATCGTCATGGGCAGCCGCATGGCAGGACCTGTTCGATGACTCTCTCAAGCTTTTCGAGCAGCAGGTTCCCGTGATCGAAATCAAAGCTCCGGCCTTCTGCAGCTTCCGGGACATGGAGCACTTCGAGGAACTGCTGGTCCTGGGCCGGCCGTAACTCCACGCCTGTGGAGCGTAACAAAACTGACATCATCGCGACACGGCAGGTTCATGTGGCTGCGTTAGGCGAGTGCCTGACGATCAATATGGTCCGGACTGGAACCTGCCCCATGTCAGCAACCTCTGCCACGCTCGAAATCCGCGGTGTCACCCGACGATTTGGCAAGAACACTGCCGTCAACGACATCAACATCGCGATCCCGCAGGGTCAGATGGTTGGCATTATCGGCCGTTCGGGCGCCGGCAAATCAACCCTTCTTCGCATGATCAACCGCCTCATCGATCCCAGCCAGGGGTCGATTTTTTTTGACGGCGCCGAGGTCTCCCAGTTGAGCGGCTCGCCGCTGCGGCGCTGGCAGCGCGACTGCGCCATGATCTTCCAGCAGTTCAACCTGGTGCCGCGCCTCGACGTGCTGACCAATGTGCTGCTCGGCAAGCTGAACCACCGTTCGACCATGTCAAACCTGTTCGGCATGTTCTCCCGCGCCGAATGCGCCGAGGCGGTCGCCGCCTTGGAGCGGCTCGACATCGCCCGCACAGCACTTCAGCCCGCCGGCACCTTGTCGGGTGGACAACAGCAGCGTGTCGCCATTGCCCGTGCCATGATGCAGCAGCCCAGGGTGATCCTCGCCGACGAGCCGATCGCTTCGCTTGACCCGCTCAACGCCAAGGTGGTGATGGATTCGCTGCAGGACATCAATTTGCGCGAAGGCATCACAGTCGTCACCAATCTGCACACGCTGGATACCGCCCGCACCTATTGCAACCGCATTATCGGCATGGCCGCCGGCAAGGTCGTCTTCGATGGTCCGCCGGAAGAGCTCAACCGCGAGGCCGTGCGCCTCGTCTATGGCGCCGACAGCAATGGCCAGGAAATCTCAGAGGCCATCACCTCGACCAGCGTTGCCTTCAGCCGAAAGATCGCCGCATCCGCCGGACCGCTCGAACCCGCTTTCCCGGGTTATTGAGAACGGTTGGGATCGCCAGCCCGCGTCAAGGGCGCCAGTCAAACTCAAGAACGCTGCCGGCGCGGGGCCGGAACCTACAGGAGAGATATCCAATGTTCAGAAAGATGGTTTTCTGCGCCGTTTCGGTGCTCGCCATGGCGACCAGCATGGCCCACGCCGCCGATATGAAGGAATTTCGCGTCGGCATCCTCGGCGGTGAAAACGAAACCGACCGGCTGCGCAACTACCAGTGCCTCGCCGACCATTTGAAGGCCGAATTCGGCTTCGAAAAGGTCTCGCTGTTCCCCGCCGCCGACTATGACGGCGTCATCCAGGGCCTGCTCGGCGGCACGCTCGACTTCGCCGAACTCGGCGCTTCCGGTTATGCCAGCGTCGCTCTCAAGGACCCGAAGGCAGTCACCCCGATCCTCACCACCCAGCAGACCGACGGCGCAACCGGCTATTATTCGATCGGCCTGGCGCTGAAATCCTCCGGCATCACCGACATCAAGTCGGCCAAGGGCAAGAAGCTCGGCTACGCCGATCCGGACTCGACCTCCGGCTATCTGATCCCGCTGACCCAGATCCCGAAGGACACCGGCGCTTCGAACGAAACCTTCTTCGCTTCGACCCAGTTCAACGGCGGCCACGAAAACAACGTCCTGGCCGTGCGTGACGGCAAGGTCGACGTGGCGGTGGACGATTCCTCCGGCATTGGCGACTTCAAGGACGGCTACACCTCCGGCACCTTCCACAAGGAAGTCGCCAAGGGCGCCGTCGATCCCAACGACTTCGTCGAAGTCTGGCGCTCGGGCCTGATCCCGAACGGCCCGCTGGTCGTGCGCACCGCGCTCGGCGACGACATGACCGCCAAGCTCGCCGACTTCTTCACGCAGCTGCCCAAGAAGGACAAGGCTTGCTTCGAAGGCGTCGAAGGTGGCGACTTTACCGGCTACGTTCCAGTGAAGGCAGACTTCTACAACGTCATCGTCGAAGCCCGTAAGGCAGCCATCGGCGGCTAATGGCGAAATCAGGAAGGGCGGTGTTCAAAACACCGCCCTTTTTGCATCTCCGATCATGACCCATTCCGTGACAGTCCCTTCCGGCGCCACTCACCAGATGGCCGACGCCTGGCGTCGCCAGACATCGTTGCGCCGGCTCTACACCGCCATCGGCATCGGCCTGCTCGCTGCCGCGCTCGGCGGTACCATGTGGTTCGCCGACGAGGCCAATGCCGGGCATTTCTTCGACCGGCTGCCACATTTGCTGGATTTCCTGAGCTGGCTCGTCCCCAAGGACTGGAACGATGTCTGGCGAGCGATGTTCGACATCGCTTCCCCACACGACACCGGTACCCAGGAATTCAACTTTCCGCTTGGCCGCGCCTATGTCTGGGGCAGCTTCTACATCCCTGAATATTTCGAGCTGATGCTGACCACGCTCAATGTGGCGCTGGTCTCGACCTTCATCGGCTTCGTTTTTGCCGTGCCGTTTTCCTTCATCGCGGCGCGCAACCTGACGCCGCATCCGGTGCTGCGGCTGATCGTCAAGCGCTTCATGGAATTGCTGCGTGCCTTTCCCGAAATCGTCATCGCCGGCCTCTTCGCGGCCATCGTCTCGATCGGACCGATCGCCGCCATCGTCGCCATCGGCCTGCATTCGATCGGTGCCCTGGGCAAGCTTTTCTACGAGATCAACGAAAATATCGACATGCGGGCCGAAGAAGGCCTGAGGGCGGTCGGCGCCAACTGGTTCGAGCGGGTACGCTTTGCCGGTCTGCCGCAAGTGCTGCCCAACTTCATGTCCTACACGCTGCTGCGTGTTGAGATAAACGTCCGCATTTCCACCATCATGGGCGCGGTAGGCGGCGGCGGCATCGGCGAGGAACTGAAGCTGTCGATATCGCGCGGCTTCGGCGCCAAGACGATAGCCCTGGTGCTGCTCCTGTTCACGACGATCTTCATCGTCGACCAGTTCTCCGCCTGGCTGCGCCGCAAACTGGTCGGCGAGCAGGCTTTTGCGATGAGCCCGTGAATGACGACGATGACCGCCGATGAAATCCAGTCGATCGAGGAGCACTTCCCGCAGGTGTTCAAGCGGCCGTTCCAAAAACGCTTCGGGCCGCTGCTGTTGCTTGGCGGCACACTTGTCTACCTCCTTTACGCGCTGTGGTTCTTCAATCTGCCGCAGGTCATGCGGGAATCGCACTGGGAGCGCCTGCCGCTGTTTCTGACCCAGTGGATCAGCTACGACGTGCAGCCGATCTTCCGCCTCGATGAACCGCAGATCACCGCCAAATATCCACGCTTCTCGGTGCTCGGTCCGAACCCAAATCCGGACTGGGTCAAGACCAATGCCGATGGTTCGGTGACGATCCTGATCGATGGCACCGCCAAGTCGATCACCTTCAACAAGACGCAAGCCACGATAATTGCCAATGGTGAAACCGTTGCGGTTGGGCTAGGCACCGGCAAACCGCTGATCTCCGGACCGGTTCCTGGCTGGATCACCGCGCATGAAGATGAGGTCGTCGCCGACATGGGCTTTGCCGGCGAGGCCCGCGTCGCCGTTGACCGCGTCAGGATACGCAAGCGTTTTCTCGGCTGGGCAAACTTCGTCTTCGACACGCGCTCGCCGTTCTTCGGCAAGTCGGCAGGCGAAGTCGCCTCCCTGATCGTCTCCGGACCAGAACTGAAACCGGGCACGTCCAACCTGGCGCTGGCCGGCGACAACATCTGGAACAACGCCCAGTGGCAGCATGGCGATGTCTGGACGAAACTCTTGCAGACCATCGTCATGGCCTTTCTCGGCACCATGCTGGGCGGCATCGTCGCCTTCCCGCTCGCCTTCTTCGCCGCCCGCAACATCACGCCCAGCCGGCTGGTCAACCAGGTGCTCAAGCGCTTCTTCGACTTCATGCGTTCCATCGACATGCTGATCTGGGCGCTGTTCTTCACCCGCGCCTTCGGGCCGGGACCACTGGCGGGCAGTGCGGCCATCTTCTTCACCGAGATCGGCACGCTCGGCAAAACCTATTCCGAGGCGTTGGAGAACATCGACGACAAGCCGCGCGAGGGTATCACCTCGACCGGAGCCAACGGCCTCCTCGTGCAACGCTACGGCGTGCTGCCGGAAGTGGTGCCGGTATTCATCAGCCAGACACTCTACCAGTGGGAATCCAACACGCGTGGCGCGACCATCATCGGCGCGGTCGGCGCCGGTGGCATCGGCCTGAAACTGTGGGAAGCGATGCGCACCAACTCCAACTGGGCCAATGTCTTCTACATGGTGCTGCTGATCCTGTTCGTCGTCTTCATCTTCGACAACATCTCCAACTTCCTGCGCCGCCGGCTGAGCCAGACCATCCACGACTACAACAGGCTTCAGGCCGAGCAGGGTTAGTTCAACAACTGCCGTATGGCATCTCACGAGAAGTCGGCAGGACAGAGGGGGGTGTGAAGGAACGCGGCGGCAGCTGTTGGACGGCTTTGCTCCGTCCCACCATGACGAAGGAGCCTAAACCGCCCTCTTCCACCCGTTCCTGATATGCTTGTACCCTTCCCGATAGACCGCTTCCGGCGTTTCGGAAAAATCGCGCCACACCTTGGTCGCTGCCGCCAGGTCCTTCAGCGAACGCCCGAACGCCTCGATCGTCAGCCAGTCGTCGTAGCCGCTCTTGCGGATGGCGGAGAATGTTTCCTTCCACGGAAGGTGACCGCGCCCCGGCACGCCGCGATCGTTCTCCGAAATATGGATATGCACGACATTCCGGCGGTGTTTCGTGTAGGCGTCGATCGGGTCGGCCTCCTCGATATTGGCGTGGAAGGTGTCGTACATCGCCTTGATGTGTGGCCGGTCGACGGCATCGATATGCTCCGACAGGTCGGCCATCGTGTTGAGGAGATAGCATTCGAAGCGATTGAGCGCCTCAAGCCCGATGGTGACGTTCCTCTTGCCGGCATGGTCGCCGATAGCGCGCTGCGAGGCGACGGAACGCTTCTTCTCGGCGGCCGTCGGCCCGGAGCCGGAAAAGGCGCCGAGCGTCGAATGCAACGGGCCGCTCAGCGTGCTGGCGCCAAGCGCATCGGCGCAGTCGATCGCCCATTTCATATAATCGACACCGGCCTTGCGCGTTGCCGCATCGGCCGAGATCAAATTCATCGCCGGATCGCCCATCGCTGAAACCGCGGTCCGCTCCAGTCCGATGCGGTCGAGCAGTTCGCCGAGTTTTTTGTAGTCGTCGGGCGTGCCGGCGAAGATCGGTATCTCAACGCCATCGAAGCCGGTTGCCTTGATATCCCTGAGCAACGGCTCGTGTTTCTTCGACACAGCCGTCGTCCACAAGAACATGCACATGCCGATTTTCATCGACGCCCCCTCCCCTTGGATCCCCCTGATTTTTATTTAGAGTTTCGTCCATGCCCCATTCTTCTTCGACGACTTCACACAGGCCTCGATGAAAGCCATGCCTTCGACACCGTCGTGAATGGTCGGAAAGACGACATCCTTTGCCGGCTTGCCTCCTTTCTTGCGGGCAGCGCGGATGGCGCGTGCGGCCTCCTGGTAGATGTTGGCGAAACCTTCGAGATAGCCCTCGGGATGGCCTGACGGCACGCGGCTGACCCGGCCCGCCACCGGCAACGAGCCAGCGCCATTGCGGGTGAGCAGTTGCTTGGGCTGGCCGAACGGCGTGTACCAGAGATAGTTCGGGTCGGCCTGCACCCATTCCAGCCCGCCCTTGGAGCCATAGATGCGCAGCTTCAGCCCGTTCTCATGGCCCGGCGCCACCTGGCTTGCCCAGATCATACCCTTGGCCGGATGCGTCTTGCCCGCGGGCTTGAAGCGCAGCATGACGTTGACGTTGTCGTCGAGCAGCCGTCCCGGCACGAAGGCATCGAGATCGGCTGAAAGGGAATCCAGCTCCAGCCCGGAAACGAAGCGGGCGAGATTGTAGGCATGCGTGCCGATGTCGCCCAGCGCACCGCCGGCGCCTGCCTGTTTCGGGTCGCCGCGCCACGACGCCTGCTTCTGGCCAGTGGCGGCAAGGTCCTCTGTCAGCCAGTCCTGCGGATATTCGGACTGCACGATGCGAATGTCGCCGAGCACGCCCTTGGCCACCATCTCGCGCGCCTGCCGGATCATCGGATAGGCGGTATAGTTGTGGGTGAGCACGAACACCTTGCCGGTCTTCTCGACTATCGCCGCCAGCTTCTTGGCTTCGGCCAGCGTCGTTGCCAGCGGTTTGTCGCAGATAACGTGGATGCCAGCCTCTAGGAAAGCTTTCGCGGCCGGCACATGCACATTGTTCGGGGTGACGATGGCCACCGCCTCGATGCCGTCGGGGCGCTTGGCTTCGGCTTTGGCCATCTCGGCATAGGACGCATAGCTGCGATCGGGGTCGAGCCCGAGTTCAGCGCCCGAGGCTTTTGCACGCGCCGGGTCGGACGACAAAGCGCCGGCGACCAGTACGAAATCATTGTCCAGGCGCGCCGCGATCCGGTGCACCGCGCCGATGAAGGCGCCTTGCCCGCCACCGACCATGCCATAGCGGATCGGGCCGCCTCCCGTTTCCGACTTCGATGCGCCGACCATGTTTCTTCTCCTAGCTGTTGCGTACCTCCCCCTTGAGG
The DNA here is from genome assembly GCF_040321735.1 of Mesorhizobium sp. M0293. Taxonomy (NCBI): domain Bacteria; kingdom Pseudomonadati; phylum Pseudomonadota; class Alphaproteobacteria; order Hyphomicrobiales; family Phyllobacteriaceae; genus Mesorhizobium; species Mesorhizobium sp. M0293. The sequence goes on along the minus strand of NZ_JAMYSA010000045.1, from coordinate 25,470 downwards.
GGAGGTCGATCCGCGTAGCGGATCGGGTGGGATTGCCGGGCGTAGGGCGCGGCATGGACCGACCCCACCCGGCCCTTCGGGCCACCCTCCCCTCAAGGGGGAGGGAAATCAGCGTTAAATTCCCATCATGCCGCGCAGTACTTTCTTGTCCGTAGCGCCACCGGCGAAATCGTCGAATGCCTTTTCTGTCACCCGGATGATGTGCTGCTGGATGAAGGGCGCACCCTCGGCCGCGCCGTCTTCCGGATGCTTCAGACAGCACTCCCACTCGAGCACCGCCCAGGAATCATAATTGTACTGCGTCAGCTTGGAAAAGATGCCGCCGAAATCCACTTGCCCGTCGCCCAGCGACCGGAAGCGGCCGGCGCGGTTCGTCCAGCTCTGATAGCCGGAATAAACGCCTTGCCGGCCGGTCGGATTGAACTCGGCGTCCTTGACGTGGAACGCCTTGATGCGCTCGTGATAGATGTCGATGAATTCGAGATAGTCGAGTTGCTGCAGCAGGAAGTGCGACGGATCGTAATTGATATTGCAGCGTCTGTGGCCGCCGACCGCGTCGAGGAACATCTCGAAGGTCGCACCGTCGAACACGTCCTCACCGGGATGGATTTCGTAGCCGACATCGACGCCATTATCCTCATAGACATCAAGGATCGGCTTCCAGCGCTTGCCGAGTTCGGCGAAGGCTTCTTCGATCAGCCCGGCCGGACGCTGCGGCCAGGGGTAGAGGTAGGGAAAGGCCAACGCTCCGGAGAAGCTTACCGAGGCCTTCAGGCCAAGGTTCTTCGACGCCTTGGCACCGAACTTCATCTGTTCGACCGCCCATTCCTGCCGCGCTTTCGGATTGTTGTGCACCGAAGCCGGCGCAAAGCCGTCGAACTGCGCGTCATAGGCCGGATGCACCGCCACCAATTGGCCCTGCAGATGCGTCGACAGTTCGGTGATCTCGACACCGGCATCCGCGCAGATGCCCTTCACTTCGTCGCAATAGGCCTTGGAAGAGGCCGCCTTCTTGAGATCGAACAACCGCGCGTCCCAGGTCGGAATTTGCACGCCCTTGTAGCCGAGACCGGCCGCCCATTTGGTGATCGACGCCAGCGAGTTGAACGGCGCGGCATCGCCCGCAAACTGCGCCAGAAACAGTCCAGGGCCCTTCATTGTCGTCGGCATCGGCATCTCCCTCATTTTCTCGCGACCGAGCATAGCGCCGATTGGAAGCAGGGCCAGCCACTTTGGTCTCTTCACATCGGGCGCATCGTGTGCGCCGCTATTCTGGTATTACCAAATGAGGGAATTTGGTCAAGCCTCGCAATGCATTGCCGGAGCCCTTTGGAAAGGCGAAATACAGGAACATACATCAATATAATCAATGGAATAATCCAGGCCGGAACTAGCCTTCCCGCGCTTCTTGCCGTCCAGAAGAATTTGCTGTAGACCTCCATTCAGGCCCAATTGGTCGAACCAGTTTGCAGGAAAAGGCTGGGGATGCCTTGGGGAGGAACCCTTGCGTCGCCTTTCGGCGGTGCATGCCGCTGAGACGAATTGGGAAGGACAGACCATGCATCTTTCGACGCACAACTGGATGCGCGCGGAACCCTTGGAGACGACGCTCAAGCGCATCAAGAAATTCGGCTATGAGTCGATCGAGATTTCCGGCGAGCCCGAGCAATACAAGACCAAGGAGACGCGGGCGCTGCTGAAAGAGCATGGCATCCGCTGCTGGGGCGCGGTGACCTTGATGCTGGGCGAGCGCAACCTTGCCGCCAGGAACCAGGGCCAGCGCGAGCGCTCCGTTCAGTATGTCAAGGACGTGCTGACCATGGTCAGCGAACTCAATGGCGAGATCATCACGCTGGTGCCGGCAACGGTCGGCAAGGTCGTGCCCGACGGCACCGAGGAAGAGGAATGGAAGTGGGTTGTCGACGCCACCCGTGAATGCTTCACCCACGCCAAGAAGGTCGGCGTCAAGATTGCGGTCGAACCGCTCAACCGCTTCGAAACCTATCTGTTCAATCGCGGCGCCCAGGCGCTCGCGCTGGCCGACGCGGTCAGCCCCGAATGCGGCGTCTGCCTCGACGCCTACCACATCCATATGGAGGAGTTTAACGTTCACGACGCGATCCGCCAGGTCGGCAAGCGCCTGTTCGACTTCCATGTCGCCGACAACAACCGCTTTGCCGCCGGCCTTGGCCAGATCGACTGGCCGAAGATCGTCGCCACGCTGAGAGAGATCGGTTACGACGGCGCGCTGACCAACGAGTTCGTTGCGCCCGTCGACCGGACGCCGGCCGCCCCTTATCCCGATATGGTCGAGCGCCACCCGGTCGATATCTCACCCGAGCAGCTGAAGTTCATCCAGGACCACGGCTCCAGCGTGCTGACGGAAAAGTTCTACACCGACCAGATGCGCATCACCGCCGAAACGTTGCTGCCGCTGATCAAGTAGCCGACTGCCTCTGGGAAAATTGCTCTTTCGCCCTGACCGGCGGCAGGGCTGGGAAAGAATATGCGCATCAAGACCGTCCAAGCCTGGTGGGTCCGCATCCCGATCGAAGCCGCTCGGCAACACCGCAGCGATTTCGGCCAGGTGACGACCTTCGACGCCGCCATCCTGCGCATCGAAACCGATGACGGTCTGGTCGGCTGGGGTGAAGGCAAGAACGCCGCCGGCAGTGCCGGTAGCTACGGCGCACTCGTCCACATGCTGAACCATGAGGTCGGACCGCAGCTGATCGGCCGCGATCCGGCCGACATTGGCGTCATCTGGGAGATGCTCTACAACGGCGTGCGCCACGACAGCGCCGCGCGCACCGGCCACGCTATGCCGCAGCTGGCGCGGCGCGGCATGAGCATCGCTGCCATCAGCGCCGTCGACATCGCCCTGTGGGACATCCTGGGCAAATCGCTTGGCGTACCGGTCTGGCGGCTGCTGGGTGGCCGCAAGCTCGATCGCATGCCGGCCTATGCCTCCGGTGGCTGGGCATCCGCCGACGCCATCGGCGAGCAGTTGAAATCCTATATCGCCAAGGGCGGTTTCAAGGCGCTGAAGATGCGGGTTGGCGCCATGGACGGCGCGGCACACATTTCCGCCACCCGCGTGCGCGCCGCACGGCAGGCGCTCGGTCCCGATATCGAGTTGATGGTCGACGCGCATGGCACCTACACCGTGGCCGAAGCCAAGCGCTTCATCCACCTCGTCAACGACCTCGACCTCGCTTGGTTCGAGGAGCCTGTTATTGCCGATGATAAGCCCGGCATGGCTGAAGTGCGGGCATCAGGCGCCGTTCCGATCGCCACCGGCGAAAGCGAGTCGACACGCTATGCCTTCCGCGACCTCGCCGTGCTCAAGGCGGCCGACATCTTCCAGCCCGATCCGGCCTTCTGCGGCGGCATCAGCGAGGCGATGAAGATCGGCACCATCGCCAGCGCCTTCAACCTGCGCTTTGCGCCGCATCTGTGGGCCGGCGCGCCCTGTTTCTTCGCCGGCTTGCATGTCTGCGCTGCCTCGCCGTCGAGTTTTACCGTCGAATATTCGCTCGGCGCCAACCCGATGATCCACGATCTGGTTGAGGAGACTGTCGAAGCCAGGGACGGTATGATAGCGATCCCCGAAAGACCGGGGCTGGGATTCACCATTTCGGAGCGGTTCCTAGAGGCGCACGCGCAACGCGGTTGACAATGAAAGAAAAGAACCTTCTCGCGGAACTCGCCGCCTACCTGTTCTCCCATTCGGACAAGGAGACCGGCCGAACGCCGTCGGAACGCGAGCTGGCGGAACATTTCGGCGTCAGTCGCGGCCAGCTTCGCGAGGCGCTCGCCATCCTCGAGGCCATGCGCATCGTCGAGCGCCGTGCCAAGTCGGGCATCTACATCGACACCAAGCAGGCCAGCGTGGAAGCCATGGCGCTTTTTGCCCGCGCGGGCCTCCCGCTCGATCCGATCCAGATCTACGAGACGGTCGAACTGCGCAAGATCCACGAGATCAAGGCGGCCGAGCTTGCCTGTTCGCGCGCCACCGAGGAGAATTTCGAGCGGCTGCGCGAAATCCTGAAAGCTTCGGAAGAGCGCATCGCGGCGGGCGAAGGCCTGGCCAGGGAGGACCGCGAATTCCACCTCGAGATCGTACGCGCCACCAAAAACAGCGTCTTCCACAATGTCTGCAGCGTCTATTACATGATGGGCGAACAGCGCCTGCCCATCTATTTCAACGACCCGGAGCGCAATGTGCGCTCGCATGCCGAGCACATCCAGATCTATGAGGCGCTGCTGCGCCGCGACGGCAATCTCGCCCAGGCGCTGATGAGCGCTCATCTGCAAGGTGCCGAGAGCTACTGGAAGGGCCTGATCGAAGGCCATGGCGAGGAACCGCAAAGCCCGGCGCTCGAAAAAGCCTGACCGACATGGCCCGTATCCTCACGACACACCCGCTACACCCGCGCGCCTCGGCCATGCTGGCCGGCGCCGGCGAACTCGTCGTCGCTTCCGCCATCGATCCGGCCACGCTGGCCGCCGAGGCAAGGTATGCCGACATCGTCATCGTCCGCGCGCCGCTGCCGCCGGCGCTGTTCGAGGGTGCCGCGAAACTGCGGGCGGCCATCCGCCATGGCGCCGGACTCGACATGATCCCGATGGAGGCGGCGACCACCGCCGGCGTGCTGGTGGCCAATGTGCCGGCGGTCAATGCGCGCTCGGTGGCGGAACACGTCATGTTCGCGGCCCTTGCCTTGCTGCGCAACTTCCGCGTCGTCGACCGTGACTTGCGGGCAAAAGGCTGGCTCGCCGGCCGCGAGCACGCCAACGCCAACAGCGAGCTTGCCGGCAAGACGATCGGCATCGTCGGCCTCGGTGCCGTTGGCCAGGCTGTCGGCCATATCGCCGCGCACGGCTTCGACCTGAAGGTGGTGGCAACCACACGCAGCATGCAGCCGGCGCCGGAGAAGGTCGGCTTCCTGTCGATCGACGCCCTGGTCGAGCAGAGCGACATCATCGTTCTGTGCTGCCCGCTGACACCGGAGACGCGCGGCCTGATCAACCGCGAGCGGATCGCGCGCATGAAGCCGCATGCGTTGCTGATCAACGTGTCGCGCGGGCCGGTCGTCGACGACGACGCACTGATCGAAGCCTTGCGGAAGCGCCGGATCGGCGGTGCCGCGCTCGACGTGTTTTCGACGCAGCCGCTGCCGTCAAATCATCCTTATTTCGGCTTCGACAATGTCATCATCACCCCGCACATGGCCGGCATCACCGAGGAATCGATGATGCGTATGGGCGTTGGCGCGGCAGGCGAGGCCCTGCTCGTGCTGGCGGGCAAACTGCCGGTCAACCTGCGCAATCCAGAAGTGGTCGAGCATTACCGTCGGCGGTTTCCGGCCGATAGCTAAAGCATCGCGGTTTCGCCCCAATTCTCCGCGACGTTGAGCACCATGTTCGGTCTTCGCCTCAAATGTCTGACTGTTGCCGCATCTTCGCTCTGCGCCTTGCCGTCAATTGCTGAGGCCCAGAGCAGTTATGTCTATTGCGACAACGGGCTGCGCTGCTTCAAGGCGCCCTGCCCATCGAACAGCGCGCTCGACCTTGGCACCGGCACGATCATCAAGGACGTGTCGATCGACCCCAGTGGATTGCCCCAAGCCGACAAGGCGATAACAGATCTCTCCGACGCGCTTTATGCCGGAAAGATCGTTGTCAGGGGATCGATCGAGCACCGCACCCAGACCATTGCCGGCAAGGAATACAACCTTCCCTGGCTGGTCGCGACCCGCATCGTACGGACCGCCAAGGATAGCGAACGCAGGCACTGTTCGTCGCACTGATCGTCGGTCCAGCCCCGGTCACGAGCCAAGCAGCGACTCAATTTCAGCAGCAATCCGCAGCAGGCGCCGGTCATGCCCGTTGCGCGCCACCAGCATCAATCCGGCAGGCAGTGCCGTGCCTGGCATCGGCAGCGAAATTGCACAAAGATCGAACTGGTTGGCGACCTGCGTGTTGCGCAGCAGCAGGCCTTCGATGCGGTCGCGCAACTCGGCATCTTCAGTCAGCGAAACGATGGTCGGCGCCATCACAGGTGTGGTCGGCAAGACCAGCACATCGACCGATGCCAGCCGCTCATCCATGGCGGCAGCGAGTGCAGCACGGCGGCGTATCGCCCTGATATAGACCGGCGTAGGCAGCATTGCTGCCCGCGCCAAAGGCCCGCTGACATGCGGGTCGACCGGCACCGAGGCTCCCGTCGCCAGCCAGTCGGCATGCACTTCGGCCCCTTCCATCGCGGCGATCGAACCACGCTTGGTCGCCGCGTGCATGTCGGCAAGCAGATCATCGATCGACATCTCCGCGACCCGCGCGCCGGCCCGTTCGGCCTTGCCGATACAGCGCTCGAACGCCTCAGCGACCTCACCTTCCGTCTCCTCGAAAAGAACACCGCGCGGGATGCCAATTCGAAGCCCTGCAAGGGCAATCGGCGCCAGCGCGGTCGGCACCTCGCCGGCCATCACAGCATCGGCAGCAGCACACTGGGCGACGGTCCGGGCAAGCGGACCGATCGAGTCCAGCGTGGCGGACAGTGGGAACGCGCCGGCGAGCGGCAAACGTCGCGCTGTAGGCTTGAAGCCGACGACGCCATTGAGCGAAGCCGGAATGCGTATCGAACCGCCGGTATCGGAACCGATGGATATTTCGCTCGTCGCCTCGCCGACCGAAACGCCGGCGCCAGAAGATGAGCCGCCCGGAATGCGAATGGCGTCCACGGCATTGCCGGGCGTGCCAAAGTGCTGGTTGTCGCCGATCGCGGTGAAGGCAAATTCGGTCATGTTGGTCTTGCCGATGATGACCGCGCCAGCCTGCCGCAGCCGACTGACAATGGCGGCATCGTGCGAGGCGGGCGCGGCGGTCCTGCGCATCAGCGAACCGGCCGTGGTTGGTTCACCGGTGACATCGAACAGATCCTTGATCGAGACAATAGTGCCGTCGAGTGGTCCGAGCTTCACCCCTGCCCGCTTGCGGGCATCGCTGGCATCAGCCGCGGCCCGTGCGGCTTCGGTATAGAGCTTCGTGAACACGCGCTCTTCACCGGCACGGGCGGCAAGGCGCGCAAGGATAATTTCCAGTTGATCACGGACTGATTGCATTTTCGGTGTCGGACTCCAGACGCCTTGAACGTCCTTGGGACATGGCTTGCCGAGACTTAACCCGGCGCAGGCGGTTTTGCACCCTGTCGAATACGAGGAAAATCCGATGCTCTACAAAGGCAGCTGCCACTGCGGCAAGGCCGCCTTCGAGTTCGAGGCCGAACTGACCGGCGCCGTGCGGTGCAATTGCTCGATCTGCTCGCGCAAGGGCGCCCTGTTGTGTGCCATCCCGCACGGGACCTTGCAGGTCCTGGCCTGGGGCGACGATCTCGGCACTTACACATTCGGCAACCATGCCATCGCGCACCGCTTCTGCCGGGCCTGCGGCATCCATCCCTTCGCGGAAGATGTTCGCGAAGGCGCTGAACGCAGCGCCTATATCAACCTCAACTGCGTCGCCGATCTCGACCCGTCCACCTTGGCGATTTTCGACTTCGACGGGCGCGCCGCCTGAGCCGGCCGATGGTGGCCTATGTCGAGGGCAGCTTCATCACTGCCATCGTAGCGGCAGCGGCCCGAAAACCGTGACGGTTCCCGGGCCGATGCGCTGTGTCAGGGGAAGCTTAGTCCTGCCAATGGGCAGGCTACTCGGCCCGCTTCGGGCCGCGCAGGAACACCACGAGGGCCGCCAGCAGTGTCGCTGCGCCGCAATAGACAAAGGCGCTGGCCACGCCGGCATGGTCGACCAGCAGGCCGCCGAAGACGGCGCCGAGCGCAATCGCCACCTGGAAGGTCGCCACCATCAGCCCTCCGGCGCTTTCGGCCTGGTCGGAGCAGCCCGCACCAGCCAGCTCTGCAGCCCGACCGGAACCGCGCCGAAGGCAAAGCCCCAGACCGCAACGGCAGCGGCGGCGATTGTGGGCGAAGCTCCGAAAACCAGCATCGAGGCGGCGGCCAGCGCAATCAGCAAGGGCGCCAGAGCGACGGCTGCCTTGAGGCTGCGTTCGGCCAGAATGCCACCGGCGACATTGCCGAAGAAGCCGCCAATGCCGTAGGCCAGCAGCACCAGCGAGATCGTCTCGATGTCGAGCACAGGCACCTTCTCGAGGAAGGGACGGACATAGGTGAAGCCGGCAAAGTGTCCCGAGGCGACCAGCAGCACGACGAGCAGTGCGATCCTGATGGAGGGGCGCTCCAGCACGCCCAGCAAGGTGCGGAAGCTCGCTACGCCCACGGGCGGCAATTTCGGAATGGTGGCCAGTTGCACCAGCAGCGCCAGGGCGGCAACGAGAGTCGCGATCATGAAGGCCGTGCGCCAGCCCCAGATGTCACCGACATAGGCGCCGACCGGCGCCGCGCAGACGGTCGCCAGGGAAACGCCGGTCAGGATGATCGACATGGCTCGCGGCATCAGCCGCATCGGCACCAATCTCAGCGCCATGGCGGCCGACATTGCCCAGAAGCCGCCGAGCGCAACGCCGAGCACGACGCGGGCAAGCAGAAGCACGGGCAGGGATGAGGCAAAAGTGGCCAGAAGGTTGGACAGGATCAGGAACACCGTCAGCATCCACATCACCAGCCTGCGGTCCATACGCCTGGTGATGATCGCCATGGTGGGGGCGGCAATGGCGCCAACGATCGCGGTCGCGGTCACCGCTTGTCCGGCCACGCCTTCGCTGACGCCGAGGTCGCGCGCCATCGGCGTCAGCAGGCTGGCGGGCAAGAATTCCGCGGTGACGAGCCCAAAAACGGCTAGTGCCAGCGAGACCACGGCACCCCAGGCCGGTTCGGCTCGTTCGTCGGAGTCTGCAGGGTTCAAAAGTGTGGTGTCGATGACGCCTGTCGCGGGTTCGGCCATGGTCAGTCTCCGATTTGTTTGCAGCGCAGCATTTGGCTGCAACGCAACATAGGGAGTGACCACCTGGAGTTTCCATGCTAGAAACCCCATCATGCTTGACCATTCGTCCAAAATTCCAATCACCGGCGACCCGTTGACGGACATCTTGCGCGGCTTGCGGCTCGATGGCGTCGAGTATGGCCGCTTCGAACTTAAGGAGCCCTGGGGTATCCAGTTCCCAGCGCAGCCGGCGGCGCGGTTTCATTTCGTCGGCCGCAGAGGTTGCTGGCTAAAGCAGCCATCCGGCGAGTGGGTAGAGCTTAAGACCGGCGACGCGGTGTTGCTGCCGCGCGGTGCGGCGCATGTGCTGGCCAGCGAGCCCGGCGCCCAGGCCTGGCCGATCCACGGCTACGAAGTCGAGGAGGTCTGCAAGGACGTCTACTGCATGTCGAACGAGGGCATGTCGGAATGTTGCCGGCCGGGAACCCTGCTGTTTTGCGCCAGCATGTACTTCAATCTCGACGGCCTGCATCCCCTGCTCGGCATGATGCCGGATGTGATGCGCACGCATGAGCTGGAGGCCTACGAGCCCGGCATTCCGCATCTGCTGGAGTCGATGGCGCGTGAAGTGACGATGGAGCGTGTCGGCTCCGGCGGCATCCTGGCGCGGCTGGCCGACGTGCTTGCCGCCACCGTCATCCGCTCATGGGTCGAACGCGGCTGCGGCGACTCGTCCGGCTGGATCGCCGCGGTCAGGGACCACGAAATCGGCCGCGTGCTGGCCGCCATCCATCTTGAGCCGAACCACGACTGGACGGTGGAGTCGCTGGCCCGGATGATGGGCGCCTCGCGATCGGGATTTGCCGAGCGCTTCGCCACCATCGTCGGCGAAACGCCGGCGAAATATGTCACCCAGGTCAGAATGCATCAGGCGAGACAGTGGCTGGTCCGCGACAGGATGAAGATCTCCGTCGTTGCCGCGCGTCTCGGCTATGAATCGGATGCCGCCTTCAGCCGTGCCTTCAAGCGCGTCATCGGCTCGGCGCCCAGCCATCTGCGGGCCGAGGAACAGGCGGATATCCGCCAAGCCAGCTGAGCCGATGCTTGTGCCGCGTGCTTGCCTGGGCTGAGAAGCGGTGCATTTACCCGGCGTGCCGCAGGCTGATGCCGCTGCCCTTGTCGAACAGCACCACCTTGTCTGGGTTCCAGGCAAAGCGCACCGCCTGCTCGATGGCGACGTCGGTCCTGGCCGGCACGGTGGCACGCAGTGTCGCGTCGCCGACGCGCAGCGTCAGGATCTTTTCGACGCCGTGGTTCTCGACGTCATGGACACGCGCCTCGACCGGCGCGCCGCTCTCGAGATAGACGTCCTCGGGACGAATGCCGAAGACGAGCGGACGACCGTCGGTTGCCGCACCCGCCTTTAGCCCTCCAAAAGTCTTGGCACCCCCCGAAAAAGGCAGTTCGAAGTTCAGCGGCGCCATCACCGCGCGGCCGTTCACAAGCTTGCCGTCGATGAGGTTCATCGGCGGTGAACCGACGAAGCTCGCCACGTAGGTGTCGCGCGGATTGTTGTAGATCTCGTGCGGTGTGCCGGTCTGGACGATGCGGCCATGGTTGAGCACGCCGACTTTGTCGCCCATCGACATCGCCTCGATCTGGTCGTGGGTGACGAACAGGAAGGTGGCGCCGAGCTGCATCTGCAGGTTCTTCAGTTCCGTGCGCAACGCCTCGCGCAGCTTGGCGTCGAGCGCCGACAGCGGCTCGTCCATCAGGAACACACGCGGCTTGCGCACGATGGCGCGGCCGATCGATACGCGCTGCATCTCGCCGCCCGAAAGACGGTCGGTCTTGCGGTCAAGCAGATGCTCGATCCGCAGCGTGCGGGCGGCACGGTCGACGCGATCCTTGATCTCGGCATCGGGCAGCCGGCGGATCTTCGGCTTCAGCGGGAATTCGAGATTCTCGCGCACCGTATAGCGCGGATAGAGCGAGTATTGCTGCAGCACCAGCGCCACGTCGCGCTCAGCCGCACCCCAGTCGGCAACGTCGACACCGTCGATGAAGACCTGGCCTTCGCTCGGCTTTTCCAGCCCGGCGATCAGCCGCAGCGTCGTCGTCTTGCCGGCGCCGGTTTCGCCGAGCAGTACGAAGAACTCGCCATCGGCGATGTCGAGATCGAGCCCGGTCAAGGCGGTGTGGTTGCCGAAGGTCTTTGAGATATTCTTGAGCTGGATATGGGCCATCACAATCTCACTTCCAGCGACTTGCCGCTTGCCGTGTCGAAGAAATGCGCCTGGGCCGGATCGATTCTGGCGAACACCTTCTCGCCGGGCCCGCTGACGAAGCCGCTCTTGGTACGTGCGCGCAGCATCTTGGAGCCGACCTTGAGGTCGACGATGTCGAAGGAGCCGAGCGGCTCGACGATCTGCGTCTCGACCGGCAGGAACCCCTCGGCCGCATCGTGCCGGATCAGGACACCTTCCGGCCGGATGCCGAGCGCCAGCTGACCGCCGGCATGACCGTTGAGCTTCGACAGCAGCGCCCGCGGAAACTCGAAGCCGGCGGCAGCCCCACCGACCGTCACCGAGACCGAGGATGCAGTCTCTGCCACCGCCGCATCGGCGACATTCATCACCGGACTGCCGACGAATTGCGCCACGAACAGGTTTGCCGGGTGCGAATAGACCTCGTCCGGCGAGCCGACCTGCTGCAGCACGCCTTCATGCATGATGACGATGCGGTCGGCGAGGCTCATCGCCTCAATCTGGTCGTGCGTGACATAGATGGTGGTCGAGCCCTGCTTGATGTGCAGCCGCTTGATCTCGGCGCGCATCTCCTCGCGCAGCTTGGCGTCGAGCGCACCGATCGGTTCGTCCATCAGCATCGCTTTCGGCCGCCGCACCAGCGCCCGGCCGATGGCCACACGCTGCATGTCCCCGCCCGAAAGCGCCGACGGCTTCTTGTCGAGCAGGTCCAGGATCTGCAGGGTCTTGGCGACCGAGCGCACTTCCGAGTCGATCTCCGCCTTGCTCTTGCGCGTTGCGCGCAAAGGGAAGGCGATGTTCTCGTAGACGCTCATATGCGGGTAGAGCGAGAACGACTGGAAGACCATGGCGATGTCACGGTCGGCGGCCTTCAGATGCTGGATCGGTTTGCCGTCGATGAGGATGTCGCCCTCGTCGATCGTTTCCAGTCCGGCGATGGCGCGCAGCGTCGTCGTCTTGCCGCAGCCCGACTGGCCGAGCAGAACGATGAACTCGTTGTCGCTGATCTTCAGGTTGAGGTCCTTGATGACCTGGACGGCGCCGAAGAATTTCTGGACGCCGCGAAGCTCGATCTGGGTCAATGCTGTGCTCCCGGATTTCGCACCTGGCCGGTGCCGGCCTCTTCTTCCGGCGCGATCTTCGACGTGACGTTGAAGCCGATCAACCCGATCAGGATGATGGTCAGGCCATAGGTGTGCAGCAGCATGTTCCAGGGTTGGCACAGAGCGATGATGCCGAGCACCATCAGCACCTGGCTGCCGGGCTCCAGATATTTCTGATTGATGGCGCGAAAGCTCATTTACGGATCGCTCCGAAGGACATGCCGCGCAACAGATGGTTGCGGAGCAGGAAGGTGAAGATGGCGACCGGCAGCAGGAATAAGAAGGTTCCAGCGGCAATCACCGACCAGTCCGGCAGACCGGAGCCGACCTGGCTGGGGATGAACGGCGGTGCTGTCTGGGCACGGCGGCTGGTCATGATCAGTGCGAAGGCATATTCGTTCCATGCCGTGATGAAGCAGAAGACGGCGGTAGCGGCGATGCCGGTCGCGGCCTCGGGCAGTACGATCTTGAAGAATGCCTCCATGCGCGTGTACCCATCGACGAGGGCTGCCTCTTCATACTCTTTCGGAATCTCGTCCATGAAGCCCTTCATCAGCCACACCGAGAAGGACAGGTTGAAGGCGGTGTAGAGAATGATCAGGCCGACATGGGTATCGTTGAGCCCGACCACCCGGTACATCAGGAACATTGGAATAGCGACGACCACCGGCGGGAGCATCCGCGTCGACAGGATGAAGAAGAGCAGGTCCGCCTCCCCTTTCACCTTGAAGCGCGAGAAGCCGTAGGCGGTGAAGGTGCCCATGCCGACCGCCAGCACCGTCGAGGTTATGGCCACGATCAACGAGTTCAGGAAGCGGCTCGGATATCCCGACCATTGCACCTGGCCCTTGCCGTCGCGCACGATCTTCTCGCCACCGTCGAAAACGACACGCTCCCACCACGGGGCTGCGGCGTACTCTTCCGGCGACGCCGGGTTGCGCATCTGAGAGCGCTTGGCGAACAGCTTGACGAAGGGCGAAATTTCCGGCTGGAAGACGACCGTCGGCGGAATGGTGGTGGCCAGATTGCGCGGCTTGAAAGCCGTCGAGGCAATCCAGTAGATCGGCGCCAGGAAGATGATCGTCACCAACAGGACGGCGACGATGGCGACACGGTTGAAGCCGATTTCGGAAGAAGTGCGGACGGCAGCCATCTCAGCGCTCCTTCACCTTGTTGAGGTATTTGACATAGATGTTGGTGATGGCCAGCACCATGATCAGCACGATGTAGGCGAGCGCGCAGGAGCGCCCGGTCTGCCATTCCTGGAATGCCATCTTGTAAAGCCGGATCGAAATCAGTTCGGCCGTCGGCTGACTGGTCAGGATGTAGGCGAGATCGAAGGTCTTGAATGCCTCCATGGTGCGGAAGATGACCGCGATCATCAGGATCGGCGCGACCAGCGGCAGCGTGATGCGAAAGAAGGTGTAGAACGGTCCGGCGCGATCGATCGCGGCGGCTTCGTAGAGATGCTTCGGCACCGCCGACAGGCCGGCCAGCGACAACAGCATGACGAAGGGTGACCACATCCAGATGTCGGTCAGCGCAACGGCGTAGAGCGCCATCTTCGGGTCCGACAGCCATTCGAAGGTGCCGACGCCAAGCGCATAGTTGATGATGCCGAAGGAAGGATCGTAGAGCAGCTTCCAGAACAGGCCAACGACGGCCATCGACAGCATCATCGGCAAGAGCAGCAGCGTCGTCAGCAGTCCCTTCAGCGGAATGTCGCGATTGAGCAGCATCGCCACGCCGAAGCCGACGAACAGCTGCCCAGCGACCGAGATGATGACGTACTTCGCGGTGATGGCGAAGTTGGACCAGACATAGGGATCGTTGAGCAGATCGCGATAGTTCTGCAGCCCGACGAAATTCGCCGGCGCATTGGTCGACGCGCGAAAGTCGGTGAAGGAATAGCCGAGCGAGTAGATCAGCGGAAAGATGTTGAAGACGATCAGGAACAGGACCGTCGGAATGATGAAGAGGTTGCGGATCGAAATGTCGCTAAGGCCGCGCACGGCCGCCCTTGAAGACCTGTCGAGCGTTGTGATCATCGTGGTCGCCAAGACCCTGCTCCCGTTTGCAGAAAAGGAAACGGAGGAGGCACCAACGCCCCCTCCGTGAGCTATGATAGTTACTGACCGCGGCCGTACTTCTTGAAAGTCGCGTTCCAGTCGGACGCCAAAGCGTCCAGCGTTTCCTTGGCGGTGCCTTCGCCGCCGATCATGTAGGGATAGACGCGCTGGTTGAGCTGCTGCAGCAGTTCGGCATATTCCGGCACCGCCCAGAAATCCTTCACCTTGAACATGGTCTCATAGAAGGCCTTGTTGTAGGGTGTGGCGTTCTGGAATTCAGGCGACTTCAGCACGGCAGCACTGCAGGTGTAACCGCCAAGTGCCGCCCACTTCTTCTGGGTCTCGTCCTTGATGAACCATTCAAGGAACTTCGTCGCCTCTTCCTGCTTCTGCGAGTAGGACACGATCGAGATGCCTTGCCCACCGAGTGCGGCGAACTGGTCGCCGTTCGGGCCGGGAGGATTGGCGAAGAAGCCGGTGTTCTTGGCGTTCGGGTTCGACGCTTCGTTGATCAGCGACGGGAAGAACGCAAAGTAGTTCATGCTCATCGCGGCCAGGCCTTCGGTGATCGCCTGGTTGTCTTCGACGAAGAACGACTTGGCCCAGCCTGGAGGCGTGAACTTGTAAAGCTCCTTGTAGGCGTCGAGCGCTGCGACCGCCTTGTCGGAGTTGATGAAGCCATCGACCTTGTAGGTCGAATAATCACCCAGTTCGCCACCGTAGGAGAACAGCGCGTTCTCGAAGCCCATCGCCATCGCGTCGTAGGAATTGTCGGTGTAGATGGCGATGCCGTATTTCTTTTGGTCCGGCCGGTAGAAGAACTCGGCGATGTCGCGCAGCGCCTTGAAATCCTTCGGCACGTCGAGATCGTAACCATACTTGGCCTTGAAGGCTTCCTTTTCCTTCGGATCCTCGAACCAGTCCTTGCGATAGGACCAGCCGACGGCGTCGCCTTCAAGCGGGATGGCCCAGTATTTGCTGCTGCCGCCCGGATATTCGGCGTAGTACTTCACCGTCGCCGGTGCCATCACGTCGCCGACCTTGTGCTTGTTAAAGAAGTCGGTCAGGTCGACATAATGGCCACCGGTCGAGCCGGCACCGAGCCATTGCGAGTCGCCGACGACCATATCATAGGCGTCGCCATGGGCGTTGAACTCGGTGAAGGCCTTGGTCTGGAAGTCTGGCCAGGGCGTGGTCTCCACAGTGATCTTAACGCCGGTTTCTTTCTCGTACTCGTTGCCGAGTTCCTGCAGATAATTGGCCGGATCCCATTCGGCCCAGAAGATGGTGAGTGACTTTTCCTGCGCGTAGACGGATGTCCCGCAGGCAAGCGTTAAGCCGATACCAGCAAGTACGCTGGTCACTAACTTGCGCATAATGATTTCCTCCCTTGTGCGCATTCTACCTTGTCATGCGAGCCGGCAACGGGGCCGGCCCTGGTAGTCCCTCCCGTGATCGCACCTTTCCGGTTCTGGGCCTCCTCGCCCTGCCGGAAAATGGATCGCAGCCCTCACTTTCGATCCGCTTTTCTGATCTAATCTGGTATTACCAATTTTGCATGCACGTCAAGCCCTTTCTTGGCAGTTCGACTTGCGCTTTGCTATCGGATTTCGGCTTTATCTGCCTGTTTTACCAAGATTTTCCTACTCAGTGATACAAACAGGCATTGCCCGGCACCCCGCACTGCGGTTAATATCGATAGTCGGCATGCAAATCTGGTCGAACCAGATAGAGCTATTTCACGATTGCCGCGGATCGATGCTGTCTCCCTCACCGATCGATTCCGCGACCGCCGCACGCACCAGCGCCCCGGCCGCCCATTGCGCGACCGACATCGTCCGGCGACTGTCCAGTCCCCAGATATCCTTGAGCACGATCAGCACCTCGACGCCGAACATCAGCGACAGCGCCTGCGCCAGCCGCTTGAAGTCGCGCGGCGGCAAACGGCCCTTGAGCGGCGCGATCGCCTCTTTCAGCAAGTCGATGCGGTGACCACGCGTGAAAGCCGGCTCGCCGTCCAGCGTGCCGGCCTGCCGCCGCGCCCACTGATCGAGCGACAGCTTCAGCGCCGCCTTGAACGTCGCTTCGAAAGCCTCGATGCGCGGCATGGCCGTGTCGAACAGCTCGGCGACCCGGCGCTCCGCATCCGCGGAGGTCGATTGCCAGGTGAGGATCGGCCCTAGCCCCTCGTCGACTACCGCTTGCACCAGTGCCGCCTGGCTTGGGAAATACCGGTAGGCAGTGGCACGGGAAACCTGTGCCGCCTCGGCGATCTCGCTGACCGACGGCGTGACGCCCGCCTGCATCAGCCTCGTCGCCGTCTCCAGCATCAGTCGTTTCGTACGCGCGCGCGGCCCGCGCTCTATCGCCTGGCCGTTTCCCAGCTCAGTGCTGTCGCTCGCTGTGGATTGTTGACGTGAGACATCCATATCAATACGATACGCGCGTCTCACAAATTTGCAATGGCCTTCGCTTGCCGGAAGGTCGGGCAAGCAGCCGGCGGGGAAACGCGATGAAGCGCATCTATGCGGTGGGCACCGCCGACACCAAGGGTGAGGAACTCGCCTTCCTGGCCGATGCGATCGCCGCCACCGGTGCCGCCGTGTCCCGCGTCGATGTCGGAACGCGCGAAGCAACTATCCCCGTCGACATCACCGCAAAGGAAATTGCCCGCCATCATCCCGACGGCCGCGACGCCGTGCTCGGCGGCAATGACCGTGGCGCCGCGGTCGCCGCGATGGGCATCGCCTTTGCCCGCTTTGCCCAATCGCGAAACGATATTGCCGCCATGATCGGCATTGGCGGTGGCGGCGGCACCTCGATCATCACGTCGGGCATGCGTGCCCTGCCGCTCGGCCTGCCCAAAATCATGGTTTCGACGCTCGCCTCCGGCGATACCGCGCCTTACGTCGACGTTTCCGACATCATCATGATGCCTGCGGTGACCGACATGGCCGGACTAAACCGGCTGTCCCGCGTCATCCTGCACAATGCCGCCCAGGCGATATCGGGCATGGCGGCAACGCCGGCGCCACCGCCCGACGGCAAGCCGTCGATCGGCCTCACCATGTTCGGCGTCACCACCCCTTGCGTGACCGCGATCGCCGACCAGCTTCGTTCTAGATATGACTGCATGGTCTTCCACGCCACCGGCACCGGCGGTCGCAGCATGGAGAAGCTGGCAGACAGCGGCCTGCTGTCCGGCGTCGTCGACATCACCACCACGGAAGTCTGCGATCTCTTGTTTGGCGGCGTGCTGCCGGCGACGGAGGATCGTTTCGGAGCGATCGCCCGCACCGGGCTGCCCTATGTCGGTTCGGTCGGCGCGCTCGACATGGTGAATTTCTGGGCGCCTTCGACCATTCCGGAGCGCTATCGCGGTCGACTGTTCTACGAACACAATCCCAACGTCACGCTGATGCGCACCACGGCGCAGGAATGCCGCGCGATCGGCGAATGGATCGGCGGCAGGCTCGCCCGCTGCGAGGGGCCGGTGCATTTCCTCATCCCTGAAAAGGGCGTCTCGGCGCTCGACATCGAAGGCGGCGCCTTCTTTGATCCGGAAGCCGACGCCGTCCTGTTCGAAGCCGTCGAGCGCACCATCAAGCCGAATGGCAGACGTCGCGTCACACGCCTGCCGCTGCACATCAACGACCCTGAATTCGCCAAGGCGGCAACATCAGCCTTCCTCGACATCGCCAGACAGTGAGATCCAAATCATGCCCGCCATACCGCGCAAGGACATACTGAAGAGATTCAGGGGAATGATCGACAAGGGCGTGCCGATCGTCGGCGGCGGCGCCGGTACCGGCCTGTCGGCCAAGGCCGAGGAGGCCGGCGGCATCGACCTCATCATCATCTACAATTCCGGCCGCTACCGCATGGCCGGCCGCGGCTCGGCCGCCGGCCTGCTCGCCTATGGCAATGCCAACGAGATCGTCAAGGAGATGGCCTACGAGGTGCTGCCGGTGGTCAAGAAGACGCCGGTGCTGGCCGGCGTCAACGGCACCGATCCCTTCGTCATCATGCCGCTGCTCTTGGCCGAGCTGAAGACCATGGGCTTTTCCGGCGTGCAGAATTTTCCGACCATCGGCCTGTTCGACGGCCAGATGCGGCAAAGCTTCGAGGAGACCGGCATGGGCTTCGGGCTCGAGGTCGACATGATCGCCGAGGCGCACAAGCTCGACCTGTTGACCACGCCCTATGTTTTCAACCCGGACGAGGCCCGCGCCATGACCAAGGCCGGAGCCGACATCGTCGTCGCCCATATGGGCGTGACCACCGGCGGCTCGATCGGCGCCACATCAGCCAAGTCGCTTGATGATTGCGTCGTAGAGATCGACGCCATCGCCAATGCGGCGCGCTCGGTGCGCAAGGATATCATCCTGCTTTGCCATGGCGGCCCAATCTCGATGCCGGACGACGCCCGCTACATTCTCGACCGCTGCAAGGGCCTGCATGGCTTCTATGGCGCCAGCTCGATGGAACGGCTGCCGGCCGAGGCGGCGATCGCAAGACAGACGGCGGATTTCAAGGCCGTGACGCTTGGCGGCGACGGGAATACGAAGAAAAAAGAAGGGGTGATGAGATGACCGACAAGAGCAAGGTGTTTGTCTACCCGAAGGATGTCAGTGCCTTCGGCTTCGACTGGGGCAGACTGGCGCTGACGGTCGCTCCGGAAGTGAACGGAGCAACGCGCTTTTCCGGCGGCGTCGTCGACCTGCCATCCGGCAAGGGCCATACGCGCCACAACCATCCGGGTGCGGAGGAAATCATCTTCGTCATATCAGGCCATGGTGAGCAGATGGTCGAGGACGAGAAGGGCAATCCGGTGGTCGAAAAAGTCGGCCCCGGCTGCACCATCTATGTGCCGGAAAGCCGCTTTCATTCGACGCTCAATACCGGCGACGGACCGATGCAGCTCTTCGTCGTCTATTCGCCGGCCGGCCCGGAGCTGGTCCTGCGCGAGCTGCCGGATTTCAGGCTGATTCCGGCGGAGCAGGACTAACGTCAGAGGCTGAGGCCAATCTTCATCGCACGAGCGACCCTTGCTAGGTTGTTGGCATCGCTCCCAGCAGCGAGCCTATCCGGCAGGGTGGGGACGTCGCGCTCAGATCGGAAGACATCCGGTGAAAGTAGGCGCGCGACCCAATAGGACATACAGTTTTCCGCTGCCTCTGGACCAAGCTGCCAGAATACAAATCGAACAGCATTTTGTGGGAACATGAAACCTGGGATTTCAGAATGCGCGAGTTGTTCAGCCAGTTTGCGTGGGGCACCAAAACGCTCAAAGAAAGGCAGGACTGTCGTCTGAACGTTGGCAACGATGTTCTCGATTTCAGCCTGACGAGTAAGCAGGTTTGCGATGTTCCATGTCCGCCAGTGATGCGGGGTTCGCAGATTGCCGAGCCCTCCTCCGGCTATCCAATCGCTGGCGTTGGCCGGCCAACCGTTGCGTTCATCCCATTCCCTTATTGCCTTGTTGTAGACCGACGCATGCACGACGAGTTCGACAAACTCGCCACCGGTATTCAGATAGTTTGACTGAAAGGAAATTTTGAATGTCCAGTCGCCAACTCGGCGACTTGCATGAGGACCGCTTTTTGCAAAGCGAAATCCAAGTTCAAGCCGAGAAGAAATCTCGCTACATGCGTCGAGAAAGACTTGCCTTGGCGGTTCCTGATCCATCTTAGTGAATGCTCAGGCGGTCAAACCAGCATCCATTACGCCCCACCCCTGTTCCACCCCCTGCCCCGATCCCCGAACATCACATAACCAGCATCCGTCACCGCTAGCGTGTCCTCCAGCTTGATGAAGCCGCGCGTCGGGTGGAGCATGGTCGTCTCGACCGACAGCACCATGTTCTTCTCCAGCGGCTTTGCCGCATAGGTGCCCTCATAGGTCACCGGGTGGTTGGTCATCAGGAACGGTGCCTCGTGCGTGATCAGGCCCATGCCATGGGCGAAGAAGTCCGTATAGGCCGCGACCTTCGACGCTTTCAGCACACCCTCGGCATGCGAAATCATGTCGCCGCCCAGCGTGCCTGCCTTGACCTTTGAAAAGGCTGCCTGCTGCACCGTCTCGACCTCGGCCAGCAGATCTTCGAGTTCGGCATCCGGTTCGCCGAGAATGCCCATGCGGCAGAGGTCGCCGATATAGCCGTGATAATTGCCGCCGGAATCGATCGACAGCACCTCGCCCTTCTTCCACGCTTGCGGCGAGGCGGCGCGGTTGTGGCTGGAGCCCAGTGTCAGCAGGCAATATTCGAAATGCGCACCGCGATTGGTTTCCTCGCGCCGCAGCCGCTCGATCATCTCGCTCTTGGTCGTGCCTTCGCGCGCCCAGGCGATGGTCGCCAGCATGGAATCGGTGATCAGTTCAGAGGCGGTGCGCAGCTTCTCCAACTCGGCATCGGTCTTGATGGCGCGCATGCGCTCCAGCATGTCGGTCGCATCGATCAGCTTGGCGTCCGGCAACGCCTTGCGGATCAGCGTATAGGCGTCCGACGGCAGGAAGCCGGGCTCGATGCCGATGCGGGCACCCGTCTTGCCGATCTTCCGTAGGTGTTCGACCGCGAGATTGGCGGCATCGAGCGTGCCCCAGCAGGCGGCGTGCAGCGTCGGCGTCCAGAACGGGTTGTTCTGATGCTCGCCGCCCTCCATGCGGTTGCCGATATAGGCGGCATGGTCCGGCCCGCCCTTTTCGTACACGACGATCGGCAGGTAACGGCTGTGGCCGATCGCATCCATGGCGGCAAAGAAGATGAACTTGTAGCCGCCCAGCAGATACTGCGTGTTGTGCTTGGAGGTGGCGAGCAGCACATCGATGCCGGCCTCCTCCATCAACCGGTCGACCCTTGCGTGGTCGAACGGGATATTGCCGACCGCATTCTTGCCCGGAGCAATGTTCATCTCTCTCTCCCTGAATTGCCTCGGATCGCCGCCTGTTCCGCTCCCGATCCCTTGGCTTTGGATCAAATCTGCACCATTTTGCCCGTGCTGGTCCATCCAGAAAGAGGCGAAATAGCACAACTCGACGTCACCACGTCGTCATCCGTCGCATATCAGGTCAATCTGGTCCTACCAGAATGGTCTGATAGAACCGCTTCCTCCAAACTGGTCCAGCGGATGAAAATTTCAAAGCCAAGCGAGCATGCGCCAATTCCGTCTCTGGCGAAACCCTCGGCAAGGCTCATAATCGCCGCCGCGGATGCTGGCGGCTCGCCAGCGTTCGAGGGGTATGGCGCACCCGGTCGGGTCGCGGAGAGGACGGAGTTCGATCATGTCAGATTTCACGATTTCGAGACGCACGATGCTTGCCGGTTCGGCGATGCTGCTGGCCTCCACCGCCATGCCGATATCAGGCTGGGCGCAGACGCCGAAGAAGGGTGGCCGGCTGGTGCTTGCCGCCGATTCCGAGCCGCGCAACCTCAACCCGGCGATTGTCGCCTCCAACGGCGTCTTCTTCATCTCCAGCAAGATCGTGGAAACGCTGGCCGAAGCCTCATTCGACGGCAAGGACGGGCTCGCGCCACGGCTGGCACTGAGCTGGGAAGGTGCCGCCGACGGGCTCTCGGCAACGTTCAAACTGCGCGACGGCGTCAAGTGGCATGACGGCAAGCCATTCACCTCGGCCGACGTCGCCTTCTCGGCGCTGCAGATCTGGAAGCCGCTGCAGAATCTTGGCCGCACCGTGTTCAAGGATCTGGCCAGCGTCGAAACTCCGGACGATCTCACCGCCGTATTCAAATTCGCCAAGCCGACACCCTTCCAATTGATCCGCAACGCGCTGCCGGCGCTGAGCAGCGTGGTGCCAAAGCACATTTACGAGGTCGGCAAGATCGAGGACAACCCGGCCAACAACGCGCCGATCGGCACCGGGCCGTTCAAATTCGGCGAGTACAAGGCCGGCCAGTACTACCGGCTGACGAAGAACACCGATTACTGGGACAAGGACGAGCCCTATCTCGACGAGATCATCTACCAGGTGCTGCCGGATCGCACGTCCGCGGCGAGCGCGCTGGAGGCTGGAGAGATCCAGCTTGCAGCCTTCTCCGCCGTGCCGCTGGCCGATCTCGACCGCATCTCCAAGGTGCCGGGCCTGAAGGTGATCTCCAAGGGCTATGAGGGGCTCACCTACCAGCTCGTCGTCGAGATCAACCATCGCCGCAAGGAACTCGCCGACCTGAAGGTGCGCCAGGCGATCGCGCATGCCATCGACAAGGATTTCGTCGTCAAGACGGTGTTCCTCGGCTATGCCGCCGCCGCCACCGGCCCGGTGCCGAAGAACGATCCGCAATTCTACACCGCCGACGTTCCCACCTACGCCTTCGACGTCGCCAAGGCCAACGCGCTGCTCGACGAGGCCGGCTACAAGAAAGGCGCCGACGGCAACCGCTTCTCGCTGAAGCTTTTGCCCGCGCCCTATTTCAACGAGACCAAGCAGTTCGGCGACTATCTGCGCCAGGCGCTGGCCGCCATCGGCATCGACGCAGAGCTGGTCAACAACGACTCGGCCGCCCACATCAAGGCCGTCTACACCGATCATGCCTTCGATCTCGCCGTCGGCCCGCCGGTGTTCCGTGGCGACCCGGCGATCTCCACCACCATCCTGGTGCAGAGCGGTATTCCCGACGGCGTGCCGTTCTCCAACCAGGGCGGCTACAAGAACGACGCGCTCGATGCCCTCATCGCCAAGGCATCCGAGACGCTCGACACCACTGCCCGCACCGACCTCTACAAGGAGTTCCAGAAAGAGGTGGCCGCCGACCTGCCGCTGATCAACGTCGCCGAATGGAGTTTTATCAGCGTCGCCCGCGACACCGTTGGGAATATTGCCAACAACCCGCGTTGGGCGGTGTCGAACTGGGCGGACACGTATTTGGAATCGTGACACAATTGCGCGGATGAGAGTTCGCGGAATGATCGTAGAGGTTGCGTTCTACGAGGCCCCTCTCTGTCCGGCAGGACAAAGGGGGGTGTACGCGCGCGACCTTTCTTTTGATCGTCGCGCCCCCTCGACGCTCCCATGACCCGCGCCCTCACCCTCCTTCGCCGTCGCCTCGTCGGCAGCGTCTTCGTGCTGCTGATCGTCGTCGTCGGCACCTTCCTGCTGCTCGAAGCGGCCCCCGGCGACGCGGTCGATGCCTATATCGTCTCGACTGGCGGCGATGCCGGCATGATCGAGCTGTTGCGCCATCGCTGGGGCCTCGACCAGTCGGAGCTGACGCGGCTCGCCAACTATCTCTGGGCGCTGCTGCATCTCGATCTCGGCCAGTCGGTGACGTTCTCCCGACCGATCCGCGACGTCATCCTCGAGCGCCTGCCCAACACGCTGCTGTTGATGGTCAGCGCCACCGCGCTCTCCTTCGGGCTTGGCTCGGCACTTGGCATATATGCCGGTGCACGGCCGGGCAGTTTCCGTGACCGCTTCCTGTCGATCGGCTCTCTGGCGCTCTATGCCGTGCCGGGTTTCTGGCTCGGCCTGGTGCTGATCGTCGTCTTTGCCGTCGACCTGCGCTGGCTGCCGATCGGCGGCATCGAAACCCTGGCCTCGGACAGGACAGGGCTCGACCGTGCAGCCGACATCGCCATCCATCTCGTCTTGCCGGTTTCTGCCCTCGGCTTCATCTATCTGGCGCTTTATCTGCGCATGATGCGCGCCGGCATGGCCGAGGTCTGGCGGCAAGATTTCGTCCTGGCCGCCCGCGCCAAGGGGCTATCCCGCCGGCGCATCGTTCTCGCCCACGTCGCCCGCAACGCACTACTGCCGCTGGTCACCATGCTCGGCCTGCAATCGGCGCAGATGCTCGGCGGCAGCGTCGTCATCGAGAGCGTCTTTTCCGTACCCGGCCTCGGCCGGCTGGCGCAGGAGGCAGTCGCCTCCCGCGACACGCCGCTTCTGCTTGGCATTATCCTCACCAGCGCCGTCCTGGTCATTGTCATCAACCTTCTCGTCGACATCGCCTATGCCTTCCTCGATCCGCGCGTCGGCGCGAGCGAGGCCCGCGCATGAGCCCGCTCCGCCGCTTTCTGCGCGCGCCTGAGGCGGTTGCCGGTGCCATCCTCCTCGCGGCGCTGATTGCCATGGCGCTGTCGGCGTCGCTGCTGTTCCCAGGCGATCCCCAAGCCATCGCTGGCCCCGCACTGCTGCCGCCGTTCCAGGACTGGTCGCTGCCGCTCGGCACCGACCGGCTTGGCCGCGACGTGCTGGCCGCGCTTTTTCCTGGCGCCCGCACGTCGCTGGCCGTCGGGCTCGCGGCCGCGGCGGCGGCACTTGTCGTCGGCGCGGTGGTCGGCACATTGGCCGGTTTTGCCGGCGGCCTCGTCGACGAGGTGCTGATGCGCGTCACCGACGCCTTTCAGACCGTCCCGAGCTTCCTGCTGGCGTTGGCCTTCGTCAGCGTCGTCGGACCGTCGCTCGGCGTCGTCGCGATTGCCATCGCGCTCGGCACCTGGACCGGACCTGCCAGAGTGGCCCGCGCGGAAGTCCTCTCCATCCGCGAACGCGATTATGTCGCCGGGGCCAGGGTCATCGGCATGCACCCGCTGGCGATCGCCTTTCGCGAGGTGCTGCCCAACGCCTTGCCGCCGGTGCTGGCGATGTCGTCGGTGATCGTCGCCGCCGCGATCCTCACCGAAGCGGCCTTGTCCTTCCTCGGCTTGGGCGACCCCAACCGGGTCACCTGGGGCGGCATGATCGCCGAAGGCCGCACTGTTTTGCGCACCGCACCCTTCCTGTCGATCGTTCCGGGCATAGCGTTGGTTCTGACCGTGCTCGGCGTCTATCTCGCTGGTGAAGGCATCGTCGAGACGACGGCAGTCAGGAGAGGCCTTTCGTGACCGCCCTGGCTACGATCCGCGACCTGACGGTGACTTACCGCCGCGACGGCAGCGAGGTGGCGGCACTGAAGAGCGTCAGCCTCGACATCGCCGCTGGCGAACGCCTCGCCATCATCGGCGAAAGCGGCTCGGGCAAGAGCACGCTGGCACTGGCCATTGCCGGGCTGCTGCCGGCTGCGTCCAGGGTTGATGGGCGCATCGATTGGTTCTTCCGACCGCCGCCAAGGTTGGGCGCCAAGGCACCCCCCTCTGTCCTGCCGGACATCTCCCCCGCAAGGGGGGAGAT